>CALDIE010000021.1 GCA_937901625.1 uncultured Lachnospiraceae bacterium | reverse complement strand
GTCCACGCGGCGAACGCGGACGATATCAGGTACCTCTGGAACTACTACAAGGGCAGGCAGCCCATCATCAACCGCATCAAGGATGTGCGGCCCGAAATCTGCAACCGCATCGTGGAGAACCACGCGCAGGAGTGCGTGAACTTCAAAATCGGCTACCAGCTCTCCGACCCGGTGCAGTACATCTCGCGCGCCGGGAAGGACAACGAGCGCGAATCCGAGCAGATAAAGAACCTGAACGACCTCATGTTCGCCGAGGACAAGGCATCGTCAGACCATGACCTCTTCGAGTGGGAGTGCGTCTGCGGTGTCGGCTACCGAATCGTGCTGCCGGACGAGCCCGAGGACTACGAGGACGGCACCGCGCCGTTCAAGATGCATGTGCTCGACCCCGAGAACACGTTCGTGGTCTATTCCTCCGAGTACGACCACAGGCCCCTCTGCGGTGTCTACATCACCAAGGACGCGCTCGGGAACGCCGTCTACTCGGTCTACACGAGAACGGAGTTCTTCAAGGTCGTTGGGGATTCCATCGCGGAGCAGCGTGTGCATATCCTCGGCTCAATCCCGATTGTCGAATACGACCTGAACAACGCCCGCATGGGCGTGTTCGAGGCGTGCCTGCCCATCCTCGATGCCATGAACGCCATTGAATCAAACCGCTTGGACGGCATCGAGCAGACGGTGCAATCGCTCATGAAGTTCGTGAACTGCGACGTGACGGAGGATGACTTCATCTCCATGCTCCAGCTCGGAGCCGTCAAGGTCACAGCCGTGGACGGCATGCAGGGAGACGTTGAGATTCTGCACAACGACCTCGACCAAGGGCAGACGCAGGTGACGAAGGACGACCTCTACCAGGCGTTCGTCAACATCACGGGCATGCCGAACCGCTCAAGCGGAAGCGCCTCAAGCGACACGGGCGCGGCGGTGCTCCTGCGTGACGGCTGGACGCTCGCGGAAAGCCACGCGAAGTCTTACGAGCTGCAATTCAAGAAGTCGGAGCGCGACTTCCTGCGCATCGTCCTGAAAATCTGCGCGGCTGCGAGGAACGAGAACATCAACCTGCGGGTGCGCGACATTGACATCGCTTTCAACCGCCGCAATTACGACAACATCCTGACCAAGAGCCAGGTCTTGACCACGATGCTGGCCTCCGACAAGATACACCCGCTCCTCGCGTTCCAGGCGTGCGGGCTGTTCACAGACCCGGAGGCCGCATATCTCATGTCCGCCGAGTATCTGCGCGACCAAGGCGAAAAGCAGGCCTCAGAAGCCGCCACAGCGGCTCTCAGGGGCATTGAGAGCGCGGCAGGACAGCCCGAATTGAGCGCCTAGGGTTACGTACCCTCCACAATGCCCTCCCGTCAAGGGGATGCAACCCCCGTAATCAACAGCGTAGACAAGGAGAGACGAATGAAGCGCGAAACCGTGTTGCAGAAGTTGCAGGAGGTCAAGGACGGAGACTACAGCAAGGCCATCGACTACATCATGGACGAGAACGGCAAGGACGTGAACAGCGCCAAATCGCCAATCAAGGCCAAGGATGACCGAATCGCCGAGCTCGAAGCAGCCGTCAAGGCGCTCCAAGACGAGAAGGAGAAGGCAGAGCAGGCCACCATGTCCAAGGAGGAGCTGTTGCAGAAGCAGCTGGACGCAGTTGCCAAGAAGCAGGCCGAACTGGACGTGAAGACCAACCGCGTGGCCGCGGCGGCACGCTTGCAGGAGCAGGGAATCACGGGCGAGCAGGCGGACAGAATCCTTGACCGCATCGTGACACCCGATGCACAGGCCACGGAAGGCACCGTGACCATCAACGGGCACGACATCTTTGAGGAGCCGATGCTGGCCAAGTCCCAGATCGGATATCTGCCGGAGATCCCGCCGGTGTATCCGGATATGACGGTGAAGGAATATCTTAATTTCGCGGCGGACTTAAAACATGTCACCGGTGATAAGAAAAAGCGCGTGCTCGAGCGGGCACTTAAACAGACCGACTTAAGCGATGTACAGGAGCGGATGATCAGGAACCTTTCGAAGGGATACAAGCAGCGTGTTGGTCTGGCGCAGGCGATCCTGGGAGACCCTGAAGTGATCATCCTGGATGAACCTTCGGTCGGTCTTGATCCGGGACAGATCGTAAAGATGAGAGAACTCATCCGGTCGCTTGGCAAAGAGCATACCGTGATCTTGAGCAGTCATATATTAAACGAGATCAGTGAGATCAGTGACCATATCCTGATGCTCTGTCAGGGGAAACTCGTGGCGAATGATACACCGGAAAAACTGGTGGAACGCTATAACGAAACACAGAGGATCTCTATGGTCGTTGAGGGCAATGCCACGGCGGTGGAGAAGATCTTAAAAGGGATCGCCGGCGTTGCGGATGTGCAGATCAGAAAAGAAGAGGAAAAGCTGGTTTCTTTGGACCTTGAGACGTTTCACGGGGTCGATTTAAGAAGGGATCTGGCGTTAACCCTGCAGCAGAAGGGGTATGTTGTGCTGGAAACCAATGTTAAGAGAATGAGTCTGGAGGATGTATTTCTGCACCTGACGGAAAGGCAGGGTGCATAAATGAGAGCGATATATAAAAAAGAAATCCATGGTTTTTTCCACTCCATGATAGGCTGGTTGTTCTTTGGCGTTTCCTTTTTCTTCATGGGATGGAACTTTCGCTATTACGGACTGAATGAGGGATATCCTTATATTTCCTATATCATCAGTGCCGGGCTTTTTATCTTTTTGTTTTGTTTCCCGTTGCTTACGATGCGCCTGTTTTCAGAGGAAAAAAGGCAGCACACGGATCAGATGCTCTTTACGTCCACCGTCCCGGTCTACAGGATCGTGCTGGGAAAATACCTGGCGGTGCTGACGGTTTTTGCGGGAGATATCCTGTTTCTGGCGATCTGTCCGATGATCCTTAGGATATACGGGCAGGTACCGATGGCGGAAAATATAGTGGCGCTTTTGGGCTTCTTTCTCTTTGGAATGGTCTGTCTGGCAATCGGAGAGTGGATCTCGGCGCTTACGGAAAATCAGATCGTTTCCGCAGTGCTAACCTTCTTTCTGCTTTTATTCGGCGTGATGGCGGAGGGAATCTGCGACATGATCGCGCCGAATGGGAATCTGTTAACGACCGTGATATCGGTTTTTGATTTAACGGCTTCGTTTGACTACGCACTTTACGGCATGCTGTACTGGCCCGGAATTTTATATTATATATCTTTGACGGCACTGTTTTTATACCTTACGACATTAGCCCTTACAAAGGGAAGATTTCATGTTGCGGGAGACAGAGGAGTTCTGGCGGTTCTTTCGCACGGTCTGGTGACGGCTCTTATCATTTGTGCCGTGGTTGGAGTCAATCTCGCCCTTCGTTATCTTCCGGAGGAAAAGACGAGAGTGGATCTTACGTACAATCAGATCCACTCGATCACGGAAGAGACAAGGAATTATCTGAGCAGCCTTACGCAGGATGTGAATATCTATGTCCTTGCGGATGCGGATACCAGAGACGATACCGTTTACGCGACTTTAAGGGATATGGAATCGGTGACTGACCGGCTTACCGTACAGTATGTATCGCCGGAGACGAATCCTTACTTTTATATGGCCTATACCGATACCGCACCGGATACCAACAGTATGATCGTTGTAAGCGGTGCGAAAAGCCGGGTGATCGATTATTATGATTGCTATCAGGTGCAGTATGATTACGCCTACAATGAAGCAACGGCCAAATACGAGGCGACGGACTACCGGATCTCCGGATATGACGGTGAAGGACGTATCGTTGCCGGTATCGCTTATGTGCTCAGCGAGGAAAACACCAAGTTTTATGTGATCTCCGGACACGATGAGGTAGAGCTCGATGAGGAACTTTTAGCCAGAATGGAAAACGCCAATTATGACCTTGCGACGATCAATCTTCTGACATATGATGAGATACCGGAAGACGGCGATTGTGTTATGGTACTGGGACCGTTAACGGATCTCAACGAAGCTGACGCGGCCAAGATCAAAGCCTTTCTGGATAAAGGAAAGAGCGGTATCTTTGTTGTCGCGTATACGGATAAAGAGGAACTGGAAAACTATTATTCCATCTTTGCCGATTACGGGATCATCGTTATGCCGGGACTGGTCTGTGAAGATGACGGCGCTTATTACAATTCGCAAAAGCATTTCCTTTTACCGGAGATCGTGGATACGGATGTGACGGAACCGATCTATACGACGTTTCGGACCAAGTACGTATACATGCCTTTTTCCAAAGGTATGATCCTGGATGAGGCACCGGATGTTACCTGCCAGACCTTCCTCCGAAGCACGGAGAAATCCTACACCGTAAACGATACAGGGGCACAGGAGCCGGAAATTCTTGCTAAGGGGCCGTTCTCTCTGGCACTTACGGCTACCAGATATTATCCGGAAGGGACGGGAAAAATCGCGGTCTTCGGTTCGGATTACATGCTTTACAGTGATGTCAATCTGGCCGTAAACGGGAACAATTACAATCTCTTTTGGAGAGCGTTACAGGCAGTGACGGATACGGATGATATTTCCGCGATCCCCGTAAAGAGCTATACTTACGACCGGGTGATGATGAGCGAAAGCGCAAGAACCGTCTTTACTATTCTTATGACTGCGCTTATACCGCTTTTATTCTTAGTAAGCGGAGTGGTGATCTGGTGGAAACGAAGAAAGTATTGATGCATCCGGTTATTACGAAATATTGGTTTTACATTGTTTGTTTGTGGTAAATATTATATGATGTCGGGAACAAAGGTAGCTTTTGAACCCAATTGATATCACGGATTGCTCCGTTGCTAAAGCGACTCTCGCAATTTTTAAACACTCATGATCCGCGCAATAGCGTTACGTATATTGCAAGAAACAAAAGAACAGAAGAGGAGAAAAACAATGACAAAGATCAGAACAAGATTTGCACCGAGCCCTACAGGCAGAATGCATGTGGGAAATTTACGTACGGCGTTGTACGCGTATCTGATTGCAAAGCATGAAGACGGAGATTTTATACTCCGTATTGAGGATACCGACCAGGAGCGGTATGTGGAAGGCGCGGTGGAGATCATCAACCGTACCATGCAGGGTACGGGTCTGATCCACGATGAAGGTCCGGATAAGGATAAGGGCGCAGGACCTTACGTTCAGTCGGAGCGTGTTAAGCAGGGACTGTATATGCAGTACGCTAAGCAGCTCGTGGATAAGAAAGAGGCATACTATTGCTTTTGCGATAAGGAAAGACTGGCCGGCTTAAACCAGACCGTCGGCGAAGACGGAAAGGCGATCACTGTTTATGACAAGCATTGCCTCGGTCTTTCAAAGGAAGAGGTGGACGCAAACCTTGCTGCCGGAAAACCTTTTGTCATCAGACAGAATAACCCCAGAGAAGGACAGACCACCTTTCACGATGAGATCTACGGAGATATCTCGGTGGACAATGCCGAGCTCGACGATATGATCTTGATCAAGTCCGACGGATATCCGACCTACAACTTCGCAAACGTTGTCGATGATCATCTGATGGGGATCACGCACGTTGTCAGAGGTAATGAATATCTTTCATCTTCTCCGAAGTACAATCGTCTCTACGACGCATTCGGATGGGAAGTGCCGGTATATATTCACTGCCCGCTGATCACGGATGAAGAGCACAAGAAACTCTCCAAGAGAAGCGGCCATTCCTCTTACGAGGATCTTTTGGAGCAGGGATTCTTATCGGAAGCGATCGTAAACTTTGTGGCACTGCTTGGCTGGTCTCCGGAGGAAAACAGAGAGATCTATTCCCTCGAGGAACTGGTAAAGATCTTTGATTATCGCCATATTACCAAGTCTCCGTCCGTATTTGACTTTACCAAGTTAAAGTGGATGAACGGAGAATATATCAAGGCGATGGACGACGATCGTTTCTTTGAGATGGCCGCTCCTTATCTTGAGAAGTACTTAAAGCCCGGTCTGGACAAAAAAAAGATCGCGGGTATGGTAAAGACCCGTATCGAGATCTTCCCGGATATCGAGGGACTGGTTGATTTCTTTAACGAAGTTCCGGAGTATGATCCCGAGATGTATCGTCATAAGAAGATGAAGACCACGCCGGAGAGCAGCCTTGCCGTAATGAAGGAAGTCCTGCCTGTTCTGGAGGCACTTGATGATTACAGTAATGACGCGATCTACGCAAAGCTCCTTGAGTTTGTTGCTGAGCGCGAGTACAAGAACGGCTATGTGATGTGGCCTCTTCGTACAGCGGTATCCGGAAAGCAGATGACGCCCGCAGGCGCTACGGAGATCATGGAAGTGCTCGGCAAGGAAGAGAGCCTTCGAAGGATCCGCGCCGGGATCGCGCTTCTTGAGAGCATGGATCACGCTTGACAAAAAATACACAATGCGTATAATTATATCTGTCTGAGAGGGCATACACAAAGAGAGGTATGCGCGATTGTTTACAGCAGAATATAAGACAGAGAAGTTTCAGATTTTTTGTAAAGGTGCCGGAGAGGAACAGAAGAAAGCCATTCTTCATAAGGATGGACCGATGATGGTGATGGCGGGACCGGGTTCGGGGAAGACGTTTACCTTAATCCGCAGGATCCGCTGTCTTATTGAAGGGTATGGTATCCCGCCCGAGTCGATCCTGGTGATCACTTTTACCAAGGCTGCGGCTCTTGAGATGCAGCAGCGTTTCAGGTCCTTATGCGGGGAACAGTATTATCCGGTCACCTTCGGCACATTTCATGCGATCTATTTTCAGATCCTTAGGGATTCTTATCATTACGATATCAGTAATGTGATCACGGAAAAGGAAAAACGCAAATATTTACGTCAGGCTATGAGCGCGTCTGTGGAACGAAACGCAGACGACGCTCTGTTTGAGTACCTTTTGAATGCCTTCAGCCGCATCAAAAATGACGGGATCACCCCTTTGGAATATGATTCCGGTGACAGTCTTTTGGAACAGGATGAGTTTGTGCGTATTTTTGAGGAGTACGGACGTATTTTAAAAGAAGAGAAAAAGCTTGATTTTGACGATATGGTATTACAGTGCAGAGACCTGTTTTTAAGCCGGAAAGATATCCTTATGCGCTGGCAGAAGAAATTCCATTATATTATGATCGATGAGTTTCAGGATATCAATCCGATGCAGTATGAGGTGATACGCATGCTGGCTAAACCGGAGGATAATCTTTTTATCGTGGGAGACGACGATCAGAGTATTTACGGATTTCGAGGATCGAGACCGGAGATCATGTTAGATTTTCCCAAGGACTACCCGAAAACAGTCCGTGTGATCCTGGCGAAAAATTACCGGAGTACGGACCGCATCGTAAGGACAGCATCGAAACTGGTAGAGCACAACAAGAGCCGTTTTTTTAAACGCATGACAGCCGGAAAGGCGGGAAATCAGGATGTCAATATATGCGGCTTTGACGAAAAGGAGCAGGAGACGGAGGCGATCCTTTCCCTGATCCGTCAGGCTTCAAAATATATGCCTTACAGGGATATGGCGCTGATCTTTCGAACCAATGCGGCAGCCAGATCGATCTCCCACAGTCTCATGGATCATAAGATCCCGTTTCATTTCAGAGAAAAGGTCGGAAGTATCTTTTCGACTCCCATCGGCATGGATATCATGGCGATCTTTTACTTCGCTCACGGAGATCATAAAAGGGAATACCTTCTTCGCTTTATGAACAAGCCGGTCCGATATATCCGGAGGGATATGCTTACCTCTCCGGTCATTGACCTGGAGAGGCTGTGCGGACTTGTAAAAGATAAGATCTATATGGTGGATAAGATCAAAAGGCTGTCCTGCGATCTTGATAAAGTCGCATCGATGCACCCTTATGCGGCGCTTACCTACATCCGCAGAGGGATGGGATATGAGACATATCTTTTAGAGGAAGCCGGGAAGAGAGGGCGGGATGTAACGGAGATTAAGGATACGCTCGATCTGATCGCGGAGACGACTAAGAAAGTAAAAACCTACACGGAATGGTTAGAGAAGGTTCATACCTATGAGGAGGAGATGCGCCACAGCGAAAAGGACAGGGATAAGGATGCCGTGCAGATCGTAACGATGCATGGGGCGAAAGGACTGGAATACAGGATGGTGATCATACCGGATTTGAATGAGGGCTATATGCCGCAGCGCAGGGCTGATACAGTCGAAGCACTCGAAGAAGAACGGCGTGTTTTTTATGTTGCGATGACCAGGGCGGAAGAGAAGCTGTTTTTGTTTTACAGAAACCATAATAAGACGACCAAAACGGTGCCCAGCCGCTTTTTGCAAGAATTGGCATGACACATGGATGTATCGTGACATCCGGATGCGGTCATTCTAGTAATTGCCGTTTAGTATTTGAACGCGGGCTGCGAAGCAGCTTGCGTTCGTGAGCAAGTAGCGAAGCGGATTGCGAATGTCCGCTTTACAAAATACGGGTTTAGGCACTTATCCGGCAGATAAATATCATTCCCCGTCGTCATCATCGTCATCTCCGATGAGCTCGTCAAACTCTTTGTTGTCGAGGTACTCATCGTAGGCATCGGAAGCGATCTCGTATTCTTCATCATCTTCGATGTAGATGATCTCGGGATCTTCTTCCGGATGATCGGGATCTTCGCGATACCCGTAGATCCACACATCACCGTCCTCGTTTTCTCCGTTTTCATCAAGGGGTTGTAAAGCGATGTAATCTTTTCCCATAGCGGAGAAGATGGTGATGATGGAACACTTGACGGTTCCTTCATCGAGATCGAGTTCTACATAGATCTCTTCATCTTCGGGGGTGATATCGTTTGTATCGTTTGCAGCCATATTGCCTCCTTTTTATTTACCTGTTTTGTTCTTCTGCATTCATTTACAGTAAATCGTTTTCCGATGATATACAGTGAGGGACTTTTGCCCCCTAACGGATGTCACGAATTTCTCCGTTGCTAAAGCAGCTCTCGCATGACGTACGGATTATTTGGAAACTGTAGTACACGAAAGGCGCGGAGTTTACCCGTGCTATCATCCCCGGGTATATATCACGAGTTATTTTACAGATTTCGCTATAATAACGCAAGAAAAAATGTTATAATGTCATTTGTTGTATGGAAGTGATAAGCAGCAATATAAAATCGGGGTTCGGGACTGCAAGAGGACGGATCTCATGAATGGGGAGCGATATGGCGGATCCTGCATTAGAAAAGAAAAAGATCATAGAGCTTCTGGTTCCCTGTTATAACGAAGAACAGTGCATTCTTATATTTCAGGAAGAAGTGACCCGAGTATTTAAAGAGATGATGCCTGCCTACGATTACAGGATATTTTATATCGATGACGGGAGCAAGGATAAGACCTTATCCCTGATCAGGCAGGTGGCAGATAACGATCCGGAACATGTCCGGTATGTTTCCTTCTCCCGTAATTTCGGAAAGGAATCGGCACTCTTTGTCGGGTTTTCCAAGAGTATCGGAGATTATGTGGTACCGATCGATGCGGATTTACAGCACCCGCCGACACTTCTGCCTAAGATGGCACAGGCCCTGGAAGAAGGGCATGACTGCGCTGCGGCCAGAAGGGTATCGAGAAAAGGGGAACCGAAGATACGAAGTGCATTTTCACGGGCTTTCTACCATGTCATCAACCGATTGACGAGCGTGGAAATGCAGCCCGGAAGTACGGATTTTCGCATGATGAAGAGACCGGTGGTGGAAGCGCTTGTGTCCATGAGTGAGCGGGAACGTTTCACGAAAGGTATGTATTCCTGGGTGGGATTTGATACCGAATGGATCGAGTATGAAAATGTGGAGCGCGCAGCCGGAGAGACCAAGTGGAGTTTCAGCGGGTTGGTAAAATACGCGTTTAACGGTATTTTCGCGTTTGCTCCGACACCTTTAAGAAGCGTGATCTACCTGGGTATGTTTGTGGTTTTCTGTTCCGTCCTTTGGGGGATACAGATCTTCATCAAGGCTGCCAGACAACCCTATGAGGAAAGAACCGGATATGCCTCGATAATGTTAGCGGTCTTTTTGATGGGGGGTATCGTTATCATCATCCTGGGTGTGATCGGCGAGTATTTGGCTCAGATCTATCAGGAAGTGAAGCGCCGGCCGATCTATATCGTAAAAGAGACCAATATAGAGGATACGACGCCGGATCGCTTGATTTAAAAGCGTCCGTTGTAAATTAAAAACTGATTCAGATACAGGAGAAAGATATATGTTAAACGGAAAGACGATTTTGATCACCGGAGGTACGGGATCTTTTGGACATCACTTTGTGGAATATGTTTTGAAGCATTATGAACCGAAGAAGATCATCATCTATTCCAGGGATGAGTTCAAGCAGTTTTTGATGGCAAATGAATACAGGGAGTACAACAAGGATAAGAATATTCTGCGTTTCTTTATCGGAGATGTGAGAGACGAAGACCGTCTTCGCAGAGCGATGAAGGGAGTGGATTATGTGATCCACGCTGCTGCTTTAAAGCAGGTTCCGGCGTGTGAATACAACCCGAACGAGGCGATCAAGACCAATATTAACGGCGCGATGAGCGTGATCAATGCGTCTCTGGACAGCGGCGTTAAGAAAGTGGTGGCACTGTCTACCGATAAGGCGGTTAACCCGATCAACCTTTACGGAGGCACCAAGTTGGTAAGCGATAAGCTCTTTACCGCAGCCAATGCCTACGGCGGAGAAGACGGTACCCGTTTTTCCGTGGTTCGCTACGGCAATGTAGCAGGAAGCCGCGGCTCCGTAATCCCATTCTTCCAGAACATCATTGACCAGGGAGGTAAGGAGTTGCCGATCACAGATTACCGCATGACGAGATTCTGGATCAGTTTGGAGCAGGGCGTGGAACTGGTGATCAAGGCACTGGAAGAGAGCAGAGGCGGAGAGACCTTTATCTCCAAGATCCCTTCCTTTAAGATCACGGATCTTGCTCAGGCAATGATGCCCGGCTGCGAGATGCCGGAAGTGGGCATCCGCGAAGGAGAGAAGCTCCATGAAGTGATGGTGACCAAGGAAGATTCTTTCCATACCTACGAATATGAGAAACATTACATCGTATACCCGCACTATGATTGGTGGCGGGACCGGGATGTAATCCCCGGAGGACAGCTCGTGGAGGTCGGTTTCGAGTACAGTTCCGGTACCAACACCGAGTGGCTCGGCGTGGAAGATATTCAGAGGCTTTTGAAGACGGATCTGGATAAGCATTGATGTGGACAGGGCAGGTTTTACAGTCTCCTGACTTTTTTGGAAGATTCAGGAGGCTGTGTTTTTTTGCTGTTAAATTATGGAGGTCTCTTGCAGCGATAAAAAAGAGAAAATAGGGGCAAATTATAGCCGTGGCATCGATGCGCAAGGGTTTGGCATGCCACTTACAGCAAAAAAAGAGAAAAAATAGGGGCAAATTATTGCTGTGGCACCCATGCGGAAGGGTTTGGCA
Source organism: uncultured Lachnospiraceae bacterium (assembly GCA_937901625.1). Taxonomy (GTDB): domain Bacteria; phylum Bacillota; class Clostridia; order Lachnospirales; family Lachnospiraceae; genus NK4A136. The sequence continues at coordinate 3,635 of CALDIE010000021.1, read as the reverse complement.
TGCAGAAGAGTTAGGAAGTGGCACAGAAAAAGGCTATGCCTATAGGCACAGCCTTTTTTTCTATGTAGAGGATATATTGTATGTAGAGGATATATTGGTGACAGGAGAACGCTCTCGTGCCACAAAAAAGTGACCGGTGATGTTTTGACCATCGCGTATCTCCGCGAAAACGTGACAGCAGGTACGTCCCTGTGTCACTTGCGGTAGTAGGTGATGAGTTTGGTGACGGCGGTGATGACGCTTTCCACATCCTCGTCTGTTAAGCGGGGGTAGAGAGGGATACTCATGATTCCGGCATAGACTTTTTCCGCGTTCGGGCACAGTCCTTTGGTAAAGCCGAGAGACTGATAATGAGGAAACCAGTATACGGGAACGTAGTGGATCTGGCACTGAACATTCTCCGCGGACATGGCGTCAAAGAACTCCCGTCTGGTGCAGTTTAAACGATCAAGATCCAGACGCAAAATATAGAGATGTCTGGATGTATCGGATTCCGGGATCTCCTTCTGGATGATGATCTCGGGATAAGCAGAGAATACTTTGTTATAACGCTTTACGATTTCCTTGCGTCTGGCGATAAACGAATCGATCTTCTGCAACTGACTGGACAGAAGCGCAGCCTGTATATCCGTCATACGGTAGTTAAAGCCGAGCATCTGCTGTTCATAGACCCAGGGACCTTCGTGCGGTCCGTCGATCTGGAATTCCGGCCGGCTCTCCATGGCGTGGGAACGCAACAGCTTTAACTTGTGGTAGTATTCTTCGTTATTTGTTAAGATGGCACCGCCTTCTCCGGCCGTAACTGTTTTGACGGGATGGAAGGAAAAGCAGGTCATATCTGCGATCGATCCAACGGGCTGTCCCTTGTATTTGGTACCGATGGAATGCGCGGCATCCTCGATCAGGATCAGATGATGCTTTTCGCAGATCGCGCGGATCTCATCCAGTTTTACAGCCTGCCCTGTGTAATCTACGGCAACGACAGCCTTGGTTCTCTCCGTGATATGATCTTCAATGGAAGCGGGATCGATATTGTATGTGTCCGGATCGATATCGGCAAATACCGGACGAGCTCCGCAGTACAGCGCGCAGTTGGCACTGGCCATAAAGGTGAGCGGAGTGGTGATCAATTCATCCCCTTCTTCCAAGCCTGCGGTTAAAGAGGCCAGATGTAATGCGGATGTGCAGTTGGTCACGGCTACGGCATACTTTGCCCCGGTCATGGAACAAAGTTTTTGCTCCAATTTTTCCACTTCCGGTCCACAGGTGAGGTAAGGACCTGTCAGGACTTTTGCAACGGCATCCACGTCCTCCTCTGTGACCCATTGTCTTCCGTAAAATATCTTTTCCTTCCGCACAGGCGTGCCGCCTAAAAGCGCGGGAAGGGCATGGTTTGAATCTTGTGTAACGGACATAGCGTTCCTCCATCTGGTGTTCTTCGATGAACTTATCAGGGTTTATTTGAGCCTGTTATTTTGACTCGGGTTTTCCTGCGTCGCTTGAGACTATCCCTTTTTCGTAAGTAAACGATCAAACGGTTATGATCAAACGCTCATCAAGGCATAGTTTAAGACAAATTCCGATTATGGTCAACTGTGGATGAGACTCGTCGTGGGGGACGAGACTCGGCGCAGCGGATGAGACTTGGCGTGGGGGATGAGACTCGGCGTGGGGGACGAGACTCGGCGTGGGGGCTGAGATTCGGCGAGGGGGATGAGACTCGGCGCAGCGGATGTTACGCATGGAAGATCGAAATCATCATATTCACGGAATGATTTCAGACTAAAGATCCCACCTGCAAAACCCCGGGAGTGTCATTTCACGGCGGAGATGGTATAATAGCATAGGAAAGCATTGCCGCCGGTAAGCAGGCGGCAAAAAGAAAAACAGTAGGAAAGAGGAAAGAGATGAAGATCGAAAAGTTTTTCTTTGAACCGCATGGTGATTACAGGGGACAGTTAGTCGCGATTGAAAATGAGAAATCCATCCCCTTTGATATAAAGCGTGTTTATTATATGTATGATACAAAGGGAGGAATTTCCAGAGGACATCATGCCCACAGAAATTTAAAGCAGGTTCTGGTCTGTGTGGCCGGAAGCTGCCGACTTCTTTTGGATGACGGAAAAGAGCGTGAGGATATAGTGTTAAACCGGCCTTTTGAGGGTGTATACGTAGACAATTGCATGTGGAGGATCATGTATGATTTTACTCCGGGAACCGTGCTTTTGGTGCTGGCCTCCGAACTCTATGAGCCGGAGGATTATATCTACGACTACGCTGAGTTTTTGAAATATGTAGGTGCCGAGCCGCACCCCGAAGCTGAAGTATAAGTGATTTCTTTTATTTCTTTCTGCGCAAAGGGTTCTTTAAGCTTTTAGCCATCCGGTAAAGCTTAAAAGCGTCTTTGCGCTTTTTTTGATAGTCCCTTCCGATATAGACCATGTTGCGGCGCTTTGCCGTAGCAAGATCCTGGTCAAAGATATTTCTTAAAAATTCATCTGCATAATGATCGTCAAGAATGCGTTCAGCCAGCATGCCTTCTTTTAAGATGGGGGCTTTGAGCATTTTAAGGACGAGTTCGTCATCAGCATCGATCCGTTTAACTTCTTCGATGGCGGCTTCCACGCTGCCAAAGGATGCCGCGTCGATAAAAGCATCCGGGTTGAATTCTTCCTTTATGCGGGAACTTCCCCAGTAGATAGGGATTGTATCTCCGGCAAAAGCCTCCAGAATTTTTTCTGTCGTATATCCGCTCATGCAGGAGTTCTCAAATGCGATCGTGAAGCGATAATCCTTTTCGAATGCGATCTTTTCCGGTACGGGTCCGCCGACGTTATTTTCGTATTTGCCGCCGGAATCCACCTGCTTGTACCCGGAGAGTTTCCGGAAGATCTCCTCACGCTCACCCAACGCGAAAGGATTGGATACAACGCGATTACAGAACTTCTTTTTGGAAAGATAGTATTCGTCGCTGTAGGTGTGTTTCTTTAAGGCGGGCTCGATCACCTGGTTTTTCGAGTAAAGAGCATAGAGCGGCAGGCGTAAATATCGGTCCTCAAAGTCGATGAAATGGAATCCCAAAGCATAATCATACACATTAAAGTCAGGAATGATATTCTCACCGGTAAAGAAGATCTTTACGCAATCGGTGTACTCAAAATGCCGATCCGAGAAACAACTGCAGAAAACATAATCCGGCGTATCGGAAATCTCAACATCATAATAGCGGGAGAGAATATTGTAAAAATAATTGTCCGTCTTATTTAAATCAGACCAAAAGTCAATAAAATCAATTTTGATTTTCTTTCGCTCACTCATGATGATCTCCTTCGTGTGACACAGGGACGTACCTACTGTCATGTTTTGTTGTTCCGCCGCTTTAGTTGTAGCTCCCCGCGTGGCAAGGAGCAGTTGAAGCAAGCCTGCACGCCAGCATCTTCGTCTGGTGCTGCACCTCACGTGAAAAGGAGCAACTACTCTGACCAAAGCGACCGCATCGTGCTAAACATATAGCTCCATACATGTAAGAACCAGCCACAGCGGTGCCGGAATTTTTAAGCGTGGGTATTGTAGCACCCCGTATGGTAAGGACCAGATGCTGACGAGAAATTTACATTGCCTGAGTATCTGTTACT
>CALDIE010000020.1 GCA_937901625.1 uncultured Lachnospiraceae bacterium | reverse complement strand
GCAGACGCAGGAGGCCCTAACCTATAAGAGCGAAGAAATCCTTCCCATCGAGAGGGCACAGCGTGAAAAGTTAAAGTACCGTAAGTAATAAATTACAGGATAGGAAACATGAACAGACAAGAGGATTTCCCCATTGATAAAACAGTGGTCAGGGAGTTTGTGGATGTCAATAAAGAGCTGTGGGTGCAGAGGAAAGACTCCCTGCAAAATCGATATGTGGTGGTCAATTTCTCCATGGTACGTATGCAGGCGGGGTGGATTATCCCGAAACTTCTGTATGCCCTCGGGGCAGCAGAGACGTTAAACGCAGAACCGATTGTCTTGACCTGGAGAGAAAATCCGGACTTAAATGAACTTTTCGCATCCTTCGGGATGCGGCATATCGTGCTGGATGAGTTGAATAAAAGGAATCCGGTAGCGGGATGTAGGGCGCTTTTTAAGACGGCTGAGATATTCCTTTTTCGCGGAAGCGGTGAAAAACTGCAAAAGATGCAGATTGAAGGGATTCCCGTAGGACGGATGCTCTATGAGGATATTCTGCGAACATCATCCCTTTCTACCATACGGAGTACGAGAAACAAGATCTGTATCCGTAAAATGCTTCATCTGTTGTGGATGTTTTACGGATTGGATGCATATCTTAAAGAACATAAGCCGGTCTTTGCGGTGGCGGATGATGATGCTTACCATGAAGGGATGCAGTCGGCGCTTTTTCGAAAGAACGGAGCGAGAGTATGCAATTCCAATTCCGTTCAGGAAAAGGTATGTCACTTTAAAAAGGGATATGTGGTTGTCCGTCGCCCCGAAGAATGTGGGAAATGGTATCATGAGGATATAAAGAAGCTGGACGACGGAGCGGTGAAAGAGGCCGAACGGCTCTTACAGGCCCGTTTTCAGGGAATCAACGGCCGCGCCATCGACCGGGATGCCTTTGCCGGTAAACAGGTATTGGACCGTGAGGAGGCATGTAAAAAGTTAGGACTCGATCCGGCTAAGAAGACCGTGGCTATCATGGCGCATACCTTTACGGACGCGATCTACAATTACGGCATAGATTATTATTTCAGAGACTACTATGACTGGCTGGAGAAGACGTTAAAGATCGCGTCGGCTGTTTCGAGCGTCAACTGGATCTTAAAGCCGCATCCGACGCGAAGCTCCTATAATGAATCCGAAGATTCGATCGAGGATATGTACGCTCGCAATAAGACGCCGGACATCCATTGGATGGATGATTCCGTCAGCGCGGAGACGATCCGCAATGTTGCGGATGTGATCGTTACGATCGGAGGTAACGCGGGAGGCGAGTTCGCCTGCTTCGGAATACCTGCGGTGATCGTAGGAAAACCTTATTACAGGGGCTTCGGCTACACTTATGAACCGGCAAGTTATGAAGAGTACAGGGAGACGCTTGAACATATCGATCGGATAGAGCGCCTTAACGGGGAACAGATCACGACGGCCAAAAAAGTCTTTTACCTTGCCAATGCAAAGCAGGTTGAAAGAGGGGCCTTCAGGGATGCGTTTGCAGATATTGTCAACGAAAAATACCGGGGCATGATAGATAAACTTGCCAAGCAGTATTTCGCAAACAATGACGGTACCGAGTCATACAATACGGATGCGCTTCGCACCATCACGGAGTATTTTAAAGATCACGACATGCGGCAGTGCGAGTACTATCTTCGCGGTAAGATGCGGGCAGAGGAGATCGTCGGGAAGAGGAAAGATATATAAGGAGAGGAGTAAGGCAATGGGAAAGAAGATCTTTGGTGTAGACCTGGGCGGAACCACGGTAAAGATGGGCCTTTTTGACGAGGAGGGAAACGTAGAGGAAAAGTGGGAGATCGTTACCCGCAAGGAGGAAAACGGCAGTTACATCCTTCCGGATATTGCGGCCTCTATTAAAGAGAAGGCGACAAAGAGAGGGATCTCCGGGGAGGATATCATCGGCGTGGGTATCGGTGTACCGGGACCTGTGGATGACAACGGCGTGATCTACAAGGCCGCTAACTTAGGCTGGGGTGTATTCTCCATAAAGGAAACCCTAAGCGGACTCCTGGATGGTATCCGCGTGGAAGCGGGCAATGACGCGAATGTAGCGGCGCTCGGCGAGATGTGGCAGGGCGGCGGAAAAGGATACCGAAATCTGGTAGCGGTGACTTTAGGTACCGGCGTTGGCGGCGGTATCATCATCAACGGAAAGATCTTAACCGGAGCGACCGGCGCAGCCGGAGAGATCGGACACATCCATGTGGACGATGAGGAGACAGAGGTGTGCGGATGCGGTAATTGCGGATGCCTAGAGCAGTATGCCTCCGCAACGGGCGTGGTACGTCTGGCAAACCGGAGACTGGCAAAAGATGACGCTCCCAGTATCCTTCGCGGCAAGAACTTAAACGCCAAGGTGGTATGGGACGCGGTTAAGGCAGGAGATGAAGTGGCGATCGAGATCGCGAAGGTCTTTGGTGAGTATCTGGGCAGCGGTCTGGCAAGCATTGCCTGCGTTGTAAACCCGGAAGTGTTTGTTATCGGCGGCGGGGTATCCAAGGCCGGCGAGATTTTGATGGACTATTTTGTGGAACCTTATAAAAAGCATGTATTCCACGCTTCCAAAGATGTAAAGTTTGCGCTGGCTACTCTTGGAAATGACGCCGGTATTTACGGTGCGGCCAGGCTTGTGTTAGACTGATATCTGTCACACGGAGGAAACAGACGGTGATGGATCGATCGGTGTTGGAACAGGAAATCATACGGATCGTCGGGGCGGAAAACGTTTTGACGAACGAGTCTATGGCGAGGCATACGACCTTCCGGGTGGGAGGAAAGGCACGGTATTTTGTGACTGTGCCCGATGAGGCTTCGCTTAAGGCTTTGCTTTTATGTCTGAAAAGTGATACAAATATAGAAAGGCTGCCGGTATTTCTGCTGGGAAACGGCAGCAATCTTTTGGTGAGCGATTCCGGATACGAGGGTGTGATCGTACGCCTGGGAGAATCATTTGGACAGATTCAGATCATATCGCGGGATGCGTCAAAGGGGACGGACATGCCGCTTGTGGAAACGGTGCGGCTTCGCGCCGGAGCCGGTGTTATGCTGGGTCGTCTGGCTGCCTTTGCCGCAGAACAGTCGCTAACGGGTCTGGAGTACGCTTCCGGGATCCCGGGGACCGTCGGCGGCGCGCTGGTGATGAACGCCGGTGCTTACGGCGGTGAGATGAAGCAGGTGGTCCGTCTGGTTCGGCTCTATGACAGAGAGAGTGGAGAGATCAGGGAAGTAAGCGCGGATGAGATGCGTTTTTCCTACAGACACAGCATACTGAAAGATAAGCCTTATGTGGCGCTTTCCGCAGAGATTGAGTTAAGGGTCGGGGATCCGGACGCGATCCGCGGTAAGATGGAAGAACTTAAGGAACAGCGTCGGGAGAAGCAGCCGTTAGAGTACCCGAGCGCCGGAAGCACATTTAAGCGTCCGGAGGGAAACTATGCCGGAAAACTGATCATGGACGCAGGACTTAGAGGGTATCGTGTCGGAAATGCGGCAGTATCCGAAAAGCATTGCGGTTTTGTGATCAATGAGGGAGGAGCGACGGCATCGGAGATCTACAGACTGATCGAAGATGTACGTAAAGCGGTGTCATCACGTTTCGGTGTGGAACTGGAGCCGGAAGTACTGTTCTTGGGAGAATTTTGAAAAGGTGAAAAAAGAAGAAGCTGAAAATATACCGGCCGAACGGCGAACCGCCGGATCGGCGCCCAACCGTCCGCAACATAAACGAAAACCCGGATCGGGAGCGGTGAGAGTGCACCGGAAGAAACCGGGCGATACGCAGGAAGTTCCGGTCAGCGCGATCGATCGGGCGTTGAAGGAAAAAAGCCATAAACACATCTATCTGGATGTGCTTCGCGTATTCGCGATGTTTTGTGTGATCGTAAGCAATTCCGACGCGCATGGACTGTTTGCGGGCTGTCCCAGAGGGAGTGTATCCTACTGGATCTGCCTGCTGGTTTCCATTCTGTCCTCATCCATGATCTGTATCTTCTTTATGATCATCGGCGCGGAGCAGTTAAAAAGGGAAGAGAAGACAGAGGATATCTGGAAACATAAGATTCCGCGGATCGCCATAGATATCTTTGTGTTTTCCCTGTTGTACTATCTGGGGAATGTAGCATCGGGGCAGGAAACTTTCCGCCCGGGCAATTTCCTGTTAGATCTGTACTCTCAGGAGCGGGTGATCCCGTTCTGGTTTTTGTACGCGTACCTGGGGATCTTGATCTGCCTGCCGTTCTTACGACCGATGGCGCGCTATATCAAGAACCGTGACTATGTATACCTGATCGGTCTGGCGGTGATCCTCTTAAATGCGTTACCCATCGTTAACGAGTATATATTGCTGGATCGCTACAGCTTAAATCCCAGCATGCGCCTTGACTGGATCATGGAGATGACGGTGCTCTACCCCTTGCTTGGGCATTTTATCCGCAGGCGCTTAAGTTTAAAAGAGTGCAAGCGCACCATGGTGTCCCTTTGGATCTTAAATCTGTTCTGGATCGTCATGACCGCGTACCGCACATACGTGGCAACGGAGTTTTCCGAGTCAACGACTATTTTTACCAATTATCATACGCAGGTGCGGCTCCTTAACTCTCTGGCGGTGTTTATGACCGCGCGTGTGCTTTTGGATGACAGGGAATTTTCCGAGAAGGTAAAACGTTTCTGGTCGGAGTTTGGCGGACTGACCCTGGGGATCTACCTTTTTCATGTAGCCTTTATGGAAAGGATCCCGGCATTAAATACTATTAAGACCATATTGATGGGGTCGAGGACCGGTATTCCGGCTCTGCTTTGTTCCCTTCTCTGGTCGGTGATCGTGATGGCGCTCTCGGCAGCGCTTACCTGGATCTTAAAGAAGATCCCGCTGGTGCGTAAACTCTTCTGAGCCGGGGGCAGGAAAGAACCGGGTGCGGAAAGAGCGGAGACAGGCTCCGTTCATCAAGAAAACAGAAACAGGAAGGAATCGATATGAGATTTGTGATCGTGACCGGTATGAGCGGTGCGGGAAAACAGACGGCAATGAAAATGCTGGAAGATCTGGAATTTTACTGCGTGGATAACCTGCCGTTACCGATGATCGAGCCTTTTATGGAACTGATCGCGGCACCCGGAAGCGAGTACCGTAAGGTGGCTCTGGGACTGGATGTCCGGGCCGATATCATCCGTCGTGAGATGGAGATGCTCAGGTCCGGCGAGAAAAAGGATCCTACGGATTTTTCGGAGGCGGAAAAGATCCTGGAAAACCTTCGCAAAAAAGGATACAACTACGAACTGATCTTCATGGACGCCTCAGACGAGACATTGATCAAGCGCTATAAAGAGACGAGGAGGATGCATCCTCTCTCAAACGGCGAGAGTATCGAAGCAGGGATCGAGCGGGAGAAGAAGATCTTAAGAAACGTAAAGAAGCAGGCCAATTATATCTTTGATACATCGCACCTTTTAACCAGGGAGTTAAAGGTGGAGTTAGAAAAGATCTTTAACGAAAACGGCACCTTCAGCAACCTGATCATAAGGATCGTATCCTTTGGTTTTAAACACGGTATCCCGGCGGACGCGGATCTGGTCTTTGATGTGCGCTTCCTGCCGAATCCGTTTTACATCCCGGAGTTAAAACCTTTAACGGGTAACAATACCCCGGTAAGCGAGTATGTGATGAGTTTTCCCGAGGCGGGAGAATTTATGGAACACCTGACGGAGATGCTGCAGTTTTTGATCCCGAACTATGTAAAGGAAGGAAAACATCAATTAGTCATCGGTATCGGCTGCACCGGCGGTAAGCACAGGAGCGTTACCCTGGCCAATGAATTGTACCGCAGATTAAAGGAAGAGGGAAAGTACGGATTGACGCTTTTCCACAGAGATGAGAAGATCTAGAATGAAAAAAGGAGGGGTAAGATGTCCTTCTCGGGAAAGATCAAAGAAGAGATCGAGCAGAATATCCCGTCCGCCAGACACTGCCAGGTGGCAGAGACGGCGGCCTTGCTGATAAATATCGGGCAGATCAGAGAAGTGAAAGAGGGGTGGGAGATCCGCTTCCCGACGGAGGAGACGCCGGGGAAAAGAAAGCTCTTTACACTCCTGAAAAAAACCTTTAATATTAGTCTTACTTTGGACGAGACCGTTACCGCAGAGGATGCGGAGAGAGTGCTGGAGGCTGTTCGTTACAGCGCTGCGAAGGATAAGGAGGTTTCCGGACTGCTGATCAAAAACACCTGCTGTAAGCGTTCGTATATCGCGGGACTCTTTCTGGCAACCGGCTCTATGAGCAACCCGGAGAACGGTTACCATCTGGAATTCGTCTGCGAGAGCAAAGCGCAGGCCGCGCAGACCATGGAGTTACTTAAAGACTTTGAGGTCGAGGCAAAGGAGGCTGAGCGAAAAGGGCGAGTGGTCGTTTACATTAAGGAAGCGGACGCGATCAGCGAGCTCTTAACCGTAATGGGAGCCGGACTGTCCATGATGGATCTGGAGAACGTCAAGATCGTCAAGGGCATACGAAACTCGGTCAACCGCAAGGTAAACTGTGATACGGCAAATATCAACAAATGCCTTCGGGCTGCAGACAGGCAGATCGAGGACATCGAATATCTGCAGGAACATGTCGGATTTAAGAAACTGCCGGATTCCTTAAGGGAGATGGCGGAGGTAAGACTGGAGTATCCGGAGATGGCGTTAGGCGAGTTAGGGCAGATGATGGATCCCCCGCTTGGGAAATCCGGGGTCAATCACCGGCTTAGAAGACTTTCGGAGATGGCTAAGAAACACAGGGAGAGTAGAGAGGAGTAACTATGAAAAAGGATGTTGTTGTCGGCTTGAGAGACGGGCTGGATGTTGGCAAGATCGCGCTCCTGGTGCAGAATGCGTGCCGTTTTGAAAGTACGGTTTATCTGGAGTCGGAAGGAAAGAAAGTCAACGCCAAGAGTATCATGGGCATGATGAACATGGTCGTGGCTAAGGGAAAGACCGTTTCCGTTATCGCGGAAGGAGCGGATGAGGAAGAGGCGATCGCCGCCATGGAAGAGACTCTTTTGGGTCAGGAGTAAGGAAGCGGGCAGAGATATATGCAGGAAAATACATAAGACAAAATGAAAGAAATGCTTGGCAGGAATAAAAAAAATATTTCTTCGGCCGTTTGGCCGCTTGTCATAGGTATATTGTTTGTACTGGGTACGATCGCCTGGTATAAGCAATATACTTATTTTCATTATGCCTCTGTGCCGGAAAACGCGACAAATGACCGGACGGCGATCGTCGGTACGGAGGAAGTCACGGGGGATGACGGTGAGATCTATACAAAGGTTCGTTATGGACTGATCTATAATGTGGGGAGCCTCTGGGAGATCTGCGTGGAAAACACGGGAGATGCGGATGCCTATTACGATCTGTATGATTATCAAAATTACTGGGAGGAAGTGCCACCGATCCTGACCGGACAGAAGATTGCCGCAGGGGAGACGATCCGTATCCCGAATGAGGTTGTTAACCCAAGGGGGATCTTAGTCAACGTGTATTGCAGGCAGGCGGAGGACGCGCAGTACATTACGGTAACGGCGGATGATCACGCATTGATGACGGATTATAAGAAAGTTACGTATCTTACGCTGGCAATCCTGATGCTACTTTCCCTTCTTGCGGCAATCCTGCGGATATTGGTACCGCAAAAGGATCGGGTAAACGGGAGGATCTTTTTAGGGATATCGATCCTTGCTCTGATAACAGCAGAGGTCTTTTGTCTGCAGCTGATTTCCGGCTGCTATACGGTAGGCGCATCGATCATAGCCGTTGAAGCGTCAGTATTGGCGATCCTCTTTGATAAAGGAAGGGAAGAGGATGTTCCTCACGCGGCAGGCGATCATGAGCGCCTGACCTTTGCGGCGCTGATTTCGACGGCGGTTTCACTCCTTACGCTGTTTTGTATGTTAAGCGCGGGCAAAAACAGCCCCCTGTATGTTTTTAATTCGGATAATCGTTCGAATGTAAAAGATTATATCCTGATCGTTATACTCTTTGGAGTGTTCTTTTTACTGATGGAGTGGGTGATATGCATTAAGAAGGCAGCGGATCCCATCCTTTCACACCTGCGAGGGGGTATGTCTTATATCAGCGTAATTGCCCTGATCGTGATCGTACTAAGCCTTTGCAAACGGATCGTTGGCGGACCGCAGCGGTTTCCTATCGATGACCTTGCGCTCTCGCAGGTGCGGTGGGTTGTGGCAATGATCGTATTGCTTGCGGTCATGGCTTTGTCTGTGAGGAAATATCCGAAAGGCGGATTAAAAGGGAAGGCCGATAAAGGGGTTGATAAAAGGAATGAAACAGGAGCCGGCAAAAAGAACATCGTAAGGATCATTGAAGGAATCCTTGCGGCTGCCGCTGTTTTGGTTACAGGCTTAAAACTTACCGTGATCAACCCGTATGATTCTCTGGGAAACGCGGATGTCTACCATGTGGACTGGTATATCAAGTCTCTGTATAACATTGCCGTTGGAAAGCCCTTTGCCGGCGGAGCCCTGGAAATGTACGGTCATTATGCTTTGTTTTACAAGATCCCGTTTCTGTTATTCGGAGCCGATATGAGGACGATCGGGATCGTCGGCGGGGTCGTTGGCGCTATCATGATGCTTGCCGCTATCGGCTGTCTGTTTAGATTTGTCCAAAACAAAGGCTTACGCATCGTAGGGATCATCACAATCTTCTCCGTAATGACGATTTCGGGTCGTTATCCGATGATCTTTCCGCATCGTATGGTATTTCCGTTTCTCCTATTATATATCGCACTTTGCACGGAGCAGGAAAAGGAGAAAGGCAATGCAAAGGGCAGCAGAAGCCCCTTCCTGCCCGGGTATCTTGCGGCGATGCTTGGACTGATATGGAGTACGGATACCGGGATCGTGTGTGCGCTGGCCTGGGGAATATTTGTGGCGGTCTGCCTGCAAAAGGGTAGGGATAGGTGTATCCGCTCGCTTTTCATTGAAATGATCAGGCAGGGTCTGTATCTGTGCCTGGAGATCCTAGTGGCCTACGCATTGATCAAAGTCTATAACATCCTGGCACTTGGAAGCGGAGCCTCCATGGAGGCGGCAGTATCAGAGATCCTCGACTGGAAAAAAGAAACCGGCGTTCTCTTTTCGGAGGAGTTTATGGAGTCCAAGCAGTTTAATATCCTGCGCTGGAAAAACGGTCCATGGTTATATCTGATCACGGGGATGCTTTTATCTGCGGCATGGTATCTCCACCGTCTGGGCCTTTTCGGAAAAAGCAGGATGAATGATCGGGATGCGTCAGGTCTGATGCTTACGGTTTTGATGATCGGGTACTTTACGGACTGGATGTCCAGACCGGAAGAATACAATATCATCGCGCCGCTGGCAGTGTTAGGGCTGATCACGTTACTGGACAGAGTGTTAAGATCGTCCCGTTTACACGGTCATATGACCGTTTGTGCCGTGGTATTTATCCTGTTCTGGACAGCGGACGCGCTGGCGACCTTCCCCTATGCGCTAGAAGCGACTGTTACTAACCTTACGGAGACAAAACAGCTGGACTATGCGGCATATACTTCCTATGTGGAATATTTTGGAGAGCAGGTGCCGGAGGGGGCAGTAGCGGAAGGGGACGGACTCCGTTTTATCTATCTGGCTCTAAACAGGCCTTATGACAATACCTACCTGGGATCCGATTATCTGGAGCCGGAACCGACAGAAGAGGTAGAATATTACGTATCGTCCTTTGCGCAGCCGGAACATGAGGAATATGTTCTAGTCAAAGAGATCCCGTTTGGGCGATATATGTATTATCTGTACAGAAATTCGAAGTATGACGTGAAATAGAAATAAAATAATAGAAATACCAAAAGAAAAAGAAATAAAAAATATTTCTAATATTCAAAATACATTTAATACAAAAAACAAAGAAACTAAAATAAATATTTCAAACACTACTAACAATACTAAAAATAATGAAGAAAATATCATCAACAAAATAAAAGCAAATGAGAACATAAGTTTAAATATAAATAAAGATATAAAAGAAGAAAAGAATGAAAACATAAATTTAACTAGAAATAAAGATATAATAG
>CALDIE010000019.1 GCA_937901625.1 uncultured Lachnospiraceae bacterium | reverse complement strand
CGGAGGAATCGACGCCTAAGACCTCTGTTGCTCCAGCCAGACCTGCGTTTAAGGCAAAGGAGCCTGTATGCGTAAAGCAGTCCAGGACACGAACAGGCATATCACAACTGTCTTTCATTCCGCGGATCAGGTTTTGTAACGCCATTCGGTTGTTCTTCTGATCCAAAAAGAACCCGGTCTTTTGCCCTTCTTCCACATCTACAATATACTTTACGCCATTTTCCGTAATCTGCACCTTCGGATCAAAGGGGGTACCGATATATCCCTTATATCGCTCTAACCCTTCCTGCAGACGCACTTTGGCATCGCTTCGTTCATAGATTCCCCGTATCGCAATACCGTCCTGCGCGAGGATATCGGTTAAGATCGTAAGTATCCTTTCCTTCATCCGATCGATCCCGAGAGCCAGCGATTCCACCACCAGGACATCCGAAAACTTATCGATCACGATCCCCGGCAGATCATCCGCTTCTCCAAAGACGATCCTGCAGCTTGATGTATCGATACACTGTTTTCTGTAGGTCCATGCCATAAGCAGTCTTTCTCTTAAAAAAGCGTCATCAATGACAACATCTTTCTTCCTGCTCATCAGACGGATACGGATCTTTGAATGGCGGTTGATATATCCCACGCCAAGAAAGTACCCGTCAAAATCATGGATACTCACCATATCTCCGTCTTCAAAATGACCGGTGATGCTTTCTATCTCATTGTCATAGACCCAAAAGCCACCGGACTTGATGGTACGCCCTTCCCCTTTTTTAAGTGTAACGATCACATCGTACATATCGTCTTACTTCCTCACATACTTCTGGATATGATAGATCAGATCAAAATACGTCTCTTCCTCGCCCTCATCGACACATTCCCATGCGCTGTCTTTATCCAGATTCGGGAAAAGATATTGATTTGTTTGAATTATGTGAATTTTATAATAATACTCAAAAAATTTGTTTTTGTCCTGTGCATTATACAAATTGTCAATTTAAAAGAGAATCCTATTTAAAATGTATGACAAAAAAATTAATAGTAAATAACGAGATAGATTTAACAAAATATTATGATACATTTTATGATTGGTGTAGAGAGGTAAGCAAAACTAATATTTTATGTTATACATTCTTATATATCAATATCAGAAATGCCGTATTTGTGTGGGTTTAACATAAATAGTTTTTCGGTTCTGTTTTCGTGAACATTTACTTTTAGTTTTGTTGTTACTGCTTTCGCCCAAATACACGCAAAATCAGGCGGCATTTGATATTCACTTACACATAAAATATTAGTTTTAAGAGGAAAATTAACACAATATATTGTGTCGTTATATTATAGATATTCTATATATAGTATGCAAAGACGGTCAATAAAAAACATTATTAACAATTTGTAAACTCTCAAAAAAGTAGTTGACAAGTAGTTAATGATGTGCTATAATAAGATATAGCAAGAGGGGTTAT
>CALDIE010000018.1 GCA_937901625.1 uncultured Lachnospiraceae bacterium | reverse complement strand
CTGGAGTTCAGACGTGTGCTCTTCCGATCTAGTCCTTAGTCAGACGGTCCCGACAGGGGACGATCAGTTAAAGGCGCAGGCCGATACCTACGGAATATCCGAAGGAAAGGCACTTTTGATCCGAAATATCATCGCTCTCAATCCTGTTTTTACAGAAGATGATCTTGCAGGTCTTACGATCAACGAATTAAACATCCTTTTGACATCTCAGGAGATGCTTCCGGAGGGTCTCAGCACCACCGGTGTGGTAAGTGAGAGTGCGTATATTGGGCAGAACGTAGCGGTGGACAGCGTAATGGCGTCCGTCGGACTTGCTGTGGATGATGTATCCGACTTTGTTACGGATATTCGGGTTAACAATGCCAGAATGGTTTATTTTGTAAGTTATCGTCAGGATAACGATATCCACAGTTTCCGGGTGGATGCTCTGACGGGAGATATTGAGACTCTTGAAGTTGTAGCCGCGGATCAGGCCGGGGATGTATTGACAGCGGATGCGTCGGATACGGATGAAGCACCGAAGAGTACCGAAACGCCGGCACCTGCCGATGCAGTGACAGTAACACAGGACAGCAAAGAGAGTGATGCCGAAGAGGACAACAGTACCGTTAGCGGTAACGGAGTTTCGACAGATCTTTCCCGGCGGGAGGCGGATACGACGGAGAAAGACAGTGTTTCGTCCAACAGTGTATCATCCAACAGCGTATCTTCCAACAGTGTATCATCCAACAGCGTATCCTCAAACAGTGTATCGGCCAATCGTATAGACAGCGACAATGATGATACACAACAGGAGGATGATGCAGCGTTAGACGGCAATCTGAGCGAGAGCGAGATAAAGGATATGGTTGCGGAAGATGCCGGATTGAGCACAGGTGTTATCGTAAAGTGGAACTGTTCGATCCGTGAGGAAGAGGAGGACGCTGTGGTATATATCGTAACCTTCGAGACCAGAAACTATCGTTACGAATATCATGTGGAAGATGCGACGGGGGATATCCTTTTCTGTCAGAGAGTACACAAATAATTATAAAAGCATAACGCGGAAAGGAGCCATGATGCCTAATTATCCTACACCTCATATAGACGCAAAGCCGGAGGATTTCGCAAAGACCGTATTAATGCCGGGAGATCCGCTTCGATCACAGTATATTGTGGAGAATTTTTTTGAAAACGCAAGGTTGATCAATAATGTACGCGGAATACAGGGGTATACCGGTACCTACAAGGGAAAGCCGGTGACCGTAATGGCCAGCGGTATGGGAATGCCTTCCATAGGGATCTACAGTTATGAACTGTTTAACTTTTTCGGTGTAGAAAACATCATCCGTATCGGATCGACAGGCTCGATCAACGAAAATGTCAATGTTAAGGATCTTGTGTTCGCCATGGGTGCTTCCACAAATTCTAACTACGCAAGACAGTTTCAGCTTCCGGGAACCTTTGCACCGATCGCTGATTTCGGTCTGCTGACGAGAGCGCTGGAAAAGGCCGAGAAGATCGGCGTCACCTATCATGTGGGTAATGTTCTGTCATCGGATACCTTCTACGATGACCAGGAAGACGCAAATGAGTATTGGATCAAAATGGGTGTGCTCTGCATCGAGATGGAAGCGGCCGCGCTTTACATGAACGCCGCAAGGGCAGGTAAGAGAGCACTCGGAATGTTTACCGTTTCTGATCATATCTTAAAGAAGGAGGCGCTTAGCGCACGTGAGCGCCAGATCGGATTTACACAGATGATGGAAGTTGCGCTGGAAACAGCCATCAGCTACGAGGAAGGCGAGTAAGGATCTGTTCCTAAGAAATTTCACCAACATTGAGGGAAAAAGTGTCATTGCAAAAGCAATGGCTCTTTTTTTGTAAGTAATGATGGTAAATTGTTGCGCTTTGTCTTGAAAAATCGTATAATTTTATGTAATTGGGGAAAGTAGAAGACTCACACCAGAAAACAATGAAAAACAATTCAGATGGAGGCCTTTGGGAATGAAAGAACTAATGATCATGTATCACCCGGTAAAAAAAGAAGTTCGTTTCTTCGGAAAATTCAAAGGGGAATTTGTGGAGATTCCATATGAAGAATGTAAGAAGCTTGAAAAGTACAGTCCGGGATCCGGTGAATTTTTGCTTCAGAATCAGGGAACACAGTTCTTTGATGATATCTGGGAGCAGTTTATGCAGGATAGTGTCAATCTGACATTCAAGGGAACCAAGATCGATTACGAAGATATTCAAAAGAAAGTTCAGGATTACAACGAGACAAAGGGAAAGAAGATCTTTAAGATCGACAAGTACATTGAACTTCCGAATGTTGATGAGATCTATGAAGCGATCAATCGTTTCTGCGACGAGACCATTGAAACGTTTGAACATCATCTGTTAAGTGACGAGACCCGTCTCTCCTTCCAGAAGAGAAAGGAGATTTTTGAGGAACGTCGTAAATCATTGGACAATGATGAGATCAACCTCTGCCTGGTAGGTACCTACAGCGCAGGAAAGTCTACTTTTATCAATGCGATCATAGGAAAGCGCATCTTACCTGAGAGCATCAATTCCGAGACGGCAAAGATGTTCAAGATCCGCAATGAGGAAACACCGAGGGTAAGCTTCGGTGTTCATACGACCAGGGATGCAAAACCTGAGTTTATTCAGATCGTATGGAACCAGACGTTGGAGCAGTTTGAGGTGGTACGCGGCTTAGGTAAGAGCGATGACGCGATCCGTTCAAAAATCGAGCGTGAGGCAACCGGTGCTGCGGAGATCGGGCTCAGACAGCATGAGCAGCTCTGTCGTATCTTAAAAAAATTAAATGAGTTCCCGAACCATGAGCAGCCGGATGGTTCCGGCTATATCAATGGTATCATCGAAGTGGGATTTCCGATCCCTCTTTGCAAGAATATCAATTTCACCTTCTTTGATACGCCGGGAACGGATTCCAATTCCGATGAACATCTGTTGATTTTGAAGGAAGCGCTTCAGCAACAGACAAACTCCATCCTGATAGTGGTCTATGAGCCGACCAAGATGGAAGGTACAGGTAATTCGATGCTGTATAAGCTGATCAACGGATTTCGTGACGGAAAGAAGACGGAGATGGGTGTTTCCATTGATCTTGCCCGTTCCTTCCATGTCATCAACCAGGCAGATACAAAATCCAGCAAAGATTTGAAGGCTCTTCGCAATAAAAAGGTCATGGTTTCCTTAAAAGAGGAAGACAAGATCTATGACGAAGAGGATATGGAGGTAGATCTTGCTCAGGCAAGACTGTTCTTTGTTTCCTCAAAGGCTGCTTATATCAGTAAGGCGATTCAGGCCAATGTGGAACTGGAAGATGAACGTACATGGTTGGCAAACCATAAGCAGGAGATCAACAACGAGCCGACCAAGGATCCGTTCTCTGAGCAGCCGACAGAGGTGGTATCCGATAACGGACAGTTTTATCGCTTTGACAAACTCTCCAATGCGGACTTTGAGACGAAGGAACTGATCGCGGATTCCGAAAAGGCAGCAGAGGCATGCGATACTTCTCTTGATGGCGTTGTAGAGCGTATCTACATCAATTCCGGTATGTATGCCATCGAGCAGGAGATCATCAAGTATGCACAGAAATATGCCCTTTCCGTAAAGGCAAAGGGGCTCTACGACGCTCTGTGCGCACTGGTTAATTTTGTTCGTGTGGACTATGAAGCGATCGAACATCAGGCAAGACTTTCCAAGGAACATATTGAGCAGAACATCCAGGTGATGAAGACCAGCATGGTGAGGGATATTGAGACGGCGCACGAAGAGTTTGTCGCAAGGATCACGGATGACAGCCTGGAAACGCAGGTTGAGGAGATCAAGGATCTTGTTAAGGAGATTGAAAAGCGCCAGGAGGCCGCAAGCCGTCAGGCGGATAAGATGCAGTGGATCGCGTTAAAGCCTGAGATCTTCGAGAAGAAGAATACCATCATCATCGGTGAGACAGGTACAGGAAAGACAGCACTTGCCGAAGTCCTCCGTGAATACTTCTATCAGCATAAGATTATCGATAAACCCAAGCTTACGATGGTCGATGCTGTGGACTATCAGCGATTTGTCGATAAGTGGAACGAGAAGATCGGAAGAGCA
>CALDIE010000017.1 GCA_937901625.1 uncultured Lachnospiraceae bacterium | reverse complement strand
CCTAAGCGGCGGTCAGCAACAGCGTATCGCCATCGCCCGCGCGATCGTCAATGAGCCCCAGGTGCTCTTGCTGGATGAACCTTTAGGCGCTCTGGATTTAAAACTCAGACAGGATATGCAGCGGGAACTGATCCGCTTAAAGCAGGAACTGGGCATCACCTTTATCTATGTAACCCACGACCAGGAAGAAGCCCTGACCATGTCCGATAAGATCGTCGTAATGAACAAGGGCTACATCCAGCAGATCGGTACGCCGGAGGATATCTACAATGAACCTGAAAATGCCTTTGTGGCCGATTTTATCGGTGATGCCAACCTCTTAGGCGCCACGATGGTTCGCGATGAGCTCGTCTGCATCTGCGGGCAGAACTTTGCCTGCGTGGATAAAGGCTTTGGTGAAAACAAACCGGTGGATGTGGTCATCCGCCCGGAAGACATCGAGATCCGCGCTGCCGGCGCCGGTATATTTGACGCTATTGTCCGTTCCGTTCTCTTTAAGGGCGTTCACTATGAGATCATGGCAGAAGGCCTCGGAATGCTTTGGATGATCCATACCACTTCCTACCATGAAAAAGACAGCACCGTCGGACTCTATGTCGATCCTTTTAACATACAGATCATGCATAAACCGGAATCGGAAGACGAGGCTGTTTTAAAGCAGGAGGATGTATAATGACTAAACGCAAATACGTCTCACTGCCCTATCTGATCTGGATGATAGCTTTTATCGTACTGCCGCTTGTCTTTGTCGGGTATTACGCTTTTACCGCCAAAGACGGCGCCTTTACCTTAACGAACATCTTTGCGATCTTAGATCCCCTGCACAGGAAAGCCATGATACTCTCCATCCTTTTGGCTTTGATCTGCACCGTGGTCTGCTTTTTGGTCGCTTACCCCCTTGCACTGGTTCTTCGCTACATCAATTTTACCAACAAGGGGCTGGTCATCGTGATCTTAATCCTTCCGATGTGGATGAATTCCATCCTCCGGATCCTGGCACTGCAGATGATCCTAAACAAAAACGGTATTTTAAATATGATACTCTCCCGGTTTTCCATTGGACCGTTTGAGATGTTAAATACCAGAGGCGCTATCATCTTCGGTATGGTCTATGACTTTCTGCCATATATGATCCTGCCTATATACAACGCTGTCATGGATATCGATGCGGACCTTTTGGATGCCGCCTCCGACTTAGGCGCCTCCAAGCCCACCCGTTTATTTAAGATCATTCTTCCCCTCTCTAAACCGGGGATCATAAGCGGTATCACTATGGTCTTCATTCCGGCGCTGACATCCTTTGTCATTCCGGATGTACTTGGCGGCGGCAAGATCCAGTTGATCGGTAATGTCATCGAGCAGGAGTTTGTCACCAGTATGAACTGGCACTTAGGCGCCGGTCTATCCTTTGCACTGTTGATCTTTGTGATCATCGGTCTGCTGTTTACGCAGCGCCAGGAAACCAAAGAGAAGGAGTCAAATGTATGGTAAAGCTGAAACGATTTATATGCCGCTTCTATGTGGCCATTATCATGATCTTTCTCTATGCGCCGATCCTTGTGCTGGTGGTATCCTCCTTTAACAACTCGATCTCACGCGTGGTTTGGGATGGATTTACGCTTAAATGGTACAGTGAGATGTTCCGCTCCACCCTGATCAAGGATTCCTTAAATAATACGATCATCCTGGCCTTTGTATCGGCGCTTGTATCCACCATACTCGGGCTTTTGGCTTCCATCGGGATCGACGCCATGCATAAAAGAGAGTACTCCTTTGTCATGGCCATCACAAACATCCCCATGTTAAACGCGGACATCGTAACCGGTATCGCCATGATGTTATTTATCATACGGTTCATGCCGCTTGGATTTAACAGCATCCTTTTGGCGCATATTACATTTAACATTCCGTACGTGATCTTGAATATCATGCCGCGCTTCAATCAGATGGATGTCAGCATCTTTGAGGCCGCCAGAGATCTGGGTGCCGGACCGGTGTACTCCTTCTTTAAGGTCATCCTTCCGGAACTGATCCCGGGCATTATCGCCGGATTCTTTATGGCGCTCACCATGTCCATGGACGATTTTGTGATCACGTATTTTACAAAGGGAGCCGGGGTCAACACCCTCTCCACCATGATCTACGCGCAGTTGCGAAAAGGCATCCAGCCTACCATGTACGCGCTTTCCACCGTGATCTTTTTCGTTACGCTGATCCTTTTGATCATTGTAAATGTGCTCTCCGCAAGGGGAAGCCGTACGGAAGTAAAACGTTAAAACAGCAGGAGGAAAAAATGAAAAAGAGATTGTTCGCATTATTGATGACCGGAACCCTGATCGCAGGAAGCCTGTGCGGGTGTGAAAATAAGAATGATGTACCGACCATTACTGTATTTAATTACGGTATGTACATCGATCCGGATATCTTAGACCAGTTCACGGAAGAAACCGGTATCCGCGTGCTGTATGAAGAGGCGCAGACGCCGGAAGAACTCTACGCGAAGTATTCGAGCGGAGCCATCCGCTACGACGCTGTATGCTCTTCGGAGTATATCATTATGAAGTTAATGGAGGAAGGTTCTCTGCAGCCTATCGATTACAGCAAGTTTGAGCATATCGACAATATCAGCGATGAAGTATGGAGTTTCTGTGCCACCTTCGATGAGGACAATCAGTATGCACTGCCCTACTTCTGGGGAACCGTGGGTATCGTCTACAACAAGGATATGGTCCTGGAGCCTCCTGTGAGCTGGGATGTACTCTTTAACGGAGAGTATGCAGGCAACTTCATCATGCAAAACAGCATGCGTGACGCTTTTATGATCGCCTGCAAGTATTTAGGTTACTCCTGCAATACGACCGATCCCGATGAACTGGCAGCCGCAAGAGATCTGCTGATCGCGCAAAAGCCGGATGTCATGTCCTATCTCGTGGATGAAGTACGTGATGAGATGATCGCCGAGAGCGCTGCCCTGGGCGTTATCTACTCCGGCGACGGTTCTTTAGCCAAGGAGTCCAACGATTCCCTGGAGTATATCGTTCCCTCCGACGGAAGCAACCTCTGGGTCGACTGCTGGGGTATCACCAGTGAATGCATCAATACTGACGCCGTATGCCAATTCTTGGATTACGTTGTCTGCAGGGAGGATATCGCCATGCAGAACTTTGAATATGTATATTACCCCTCTTCCAATCAGGCTGTTATAGACGCACTTCCGGATGAGATCAAGAACGATCCCACCTTTATGCCTGACATCGACAGCCTTGACAACTGCGAGGTATATCAGCTTCTGGACGAAGATACCATGGCGTTGATGGATGAGATGTGGAAGCAAATAAAAGCCAACTAACGCTTACGCATTAGTTGGCTTAAGCATTCTGCGCTGCGCGCAGAAGTGCTGACGTATGTATTGAAAAGCGTTAGTTCGCTTAAGAAATAAAATTACCTTCGTCAGAACAGGTTCGCCCGGGTCATTTGTCCGAAGTCCACACCGTTTTGCAGCATGTGCATTTGTATCTTGCTTAGGGAACTGATCTTGAAGGTTACCTCTTCATCTTTTCTTGTGGTGGTCAGCGTGATCGTCTTGGTCTCTTCATCCAGGACATAGGTATATGTTTTCTGGTTGCGGATCTCGGTCGAACCATTCTCTCTGGTATAACTCTTGGCTGTACCGTCCATATTGAATGTCCAGTATACCAAAGGAGATGTCGTCTGCTTCCACTCTCCATAGATATTTGCCTTGGTCACCTCGACGGTACGGAACATGTCAAACAACATATATCCCCCTGCGATCGCCATCAGCAAAAACAAAATTCCGATGATCCTTCCGGCTACGTCCTTCTCTTCTTTGCGTCTACGACGTCTTGCCATCTTCCTTCTACCTCCTTTAGTTGTGACCGTTCCCATGAGGTTTTCATAACCCGATCCGCCGATCCGAGAAGCGATCTCTTTTATATAGTCACAAGAAATATTATAAACATTTCTGTCTGTTTTTTCAATGCTATCTTTTCTTGAGATCACTGGTTTCTTTTCTTAAGATCACTGGTTAATCTCGGCCAATCTCTGGCTTGCTTTTTGCGCCTGGGCACTGCCGGGGAAAATGCTCAACAATGACTCGAAACAATCCGCCGCGCTGATCACATCACCGCTGTCGTAGTATGCCACTCCGAGGTAGTAAAGCGCGTCGTCATCTTCCGGATCATAGCGATACGCCTTTTGCAGATCGTTGATCGCCGTCACATAATCCATCTGATTATACGCTTCCATGCCGGATGTATAGAAACCGGCCGCTACCGTTTCTCCGATCTGCCCGCGCAGATACTGATACAGATCTATAAATTCTTCGGAAGCATTTTCCGTCACATAGTTTTCGGTGATCTTCGCCAGATACTCTTCCACTTCCATGTCATTTCCGGACTGCGTCATATGTGCATATGCTGCTGCCATCAGGTAATTGTCGGCATCCACCGTTCCGTCCGCGCCGGAAAGGGAATCGAGTGTTGCCTGCAGATCCACATTCTTCTGTTCCAATTGAGAGATACGGTTATTGGCATCGATCAACTCAGCGTTCTTACTGTCGATCTGTTCCCCGTAGGACGCGATCTCGATATTGGCCTGCTCCTGCGCTGCAGACAAACGCCCCGGCACAATGATAAAATAACTGACCAGCATGCCGACCAACAATCCCAGAGCGATCTGCAAAAAGCCGACGAGACTGATATTCTCTCTCTCATTTAACGGCTGGATGATCAGCTCATTTCCGCTGGTCTTATATACCGCCGTCTTCTCATCCGCATCATCCTTTTTCTTCTTTTTACCTTTGCCCTTATCCTCTTCATCGCCGGATAAAACCGCATCCACTTCCCGCATATAAAGAAGACAATCGACATTTCCGTTATCGATATCCTGATAACGCTCAAGTTCTCTCTTTGCGTGCTTCCATTCTTCTCTTTGAATATAGATCAAAGCCAGTAAAAGATGAGCTCTGGCATACTTCGGATTCAGACTCAGAACTTTCTTTAACTGAATGACCGCCATGTCCAGATTATCCTTTCTGGCCAGATCCAGCGCAACATTATATTTATTGATCGTGGAATTGATCGTATCGATCCTGCCCTGATTCGACTGGATGATATTGATATAGTCATCCGCAACGTTCTTCTCGGGACGAAGGTTTTTGCTGATGATCCATTCACAAAGAGCCTGTATGGACTCTCCCATCTCATAATAAACCAAACCCAGAAGGTTTCTGGCATCGATATGATCTTTATTGAAACGCAAACACTCTTTCAGACACCGGATCGCTCCGGAAAGATCCCTCACACACGCTCGGTCCAAGCCCTCGTTGTACAGACGATTTGCCGTATACATGATCTTCTTGTACCCGACCACATCCGCGCCGCAGGCAGTACAGTAGTCCAATTCAGAGAGATTGCATCCGCAATTATAACATCTCATGATCTCTGACCTCCGCTACTCTACTACATCGCCGTCCCCGCTCACCGTTGTGTACTGCTCTGACATGATCCTGACCAGGATTTCCGCTACATCGGTTCTGTCCTGGCTGTTGATCTGTTCTTCAACATCCCCGAGTTCCATACTCTTATGAAATTTCTTCAATTCCTCTTCAAAGGAGATTATTGTCCTTTCCATCTCTAAATCCACCCTATTCCTTTTTCCAATCCATTGCCCGGCTATGTACGATCCTGCGTACTTCTCCAACCAGATAGAGAGAGCCGACAACATACAAACTCCGCGACGACCCTTCCGGTCCCCGCAACGATAACGCCGTTAAAAAGGCTTCCGTGACATCCGGTATCATACGGATATCTCCCCGGAAATACCGTCCGGCGATCTTACCGATCCCGGCCAAATCCGCTGCCCTGTATCCGCCTACGGTCGTTAACACAACCGCTTCAAAGTCCATCCCGCCAAGCAGCTCCGAAAGCATCTCTTCATAATCTTTATCCTTCACTACGGCAAACAGAAGGATGCTCTTATCTTTTCTGCCATTCTCAACCGGAGCCACGCTTTCAACAAACGCCCGGATACCATCCGGATTGTGTGCTCCGTCTGCCCAGACACCGGGAAGGATCTCTTCCATCCGGCAGGGCCAGTGTGTCTCTTCGACTACCCGGTCAATGTCCTCCTGCGACGGCCAGTGTCCCGCAAGGATCTCATATCCCTCGAGCGCCATCATAAGGTTTTGAATCTGATAAGCTGCCCGTACAGGTAACATAACACGGCAATCATACCTATTAGGATACGAAAACGACACGGAAAAATCAATGTGTTTTTCACACAAACTTTGTGAACGCAGATATTCATCACTTATAGGAATTGCATAGCAGCCGACTTTTTTTGCCGTATTTTCAATTACTTCGTCCACTTCCGGCACTTCTGACCAATAGATCAAGGGCACGTTTTTCCGAAGGATCCCCGCCTTTTGTCCGGCGATCTCCGGCAGGGTGTTGCCGAGATATTCCATATGATCGTATGCGATCCCGGTGAT
Organism: uncultured Lachnospiraceae bacterium; assembly: GCA_937901625.1. Taxonomy (GTDB): domain Bacteria; phylum Bacillota; class Clostridia; order Lachnospirales; family Lachnospiraceae; genus NK4A136. The sequence goes on along the minus strand of CALDIE010000017.1, from coordinate 2,210 downwards.
GAGAGTCAGTTCCTTTTGCTCTACCACATTGGTCGTATCGAGCGCGCCGCCAAGCCCGGTTTCCAATATAATGTACTCCGGTGCATGACGGTCAAAATATAACATAGCCTGAAAAAACAGCCATTCAAAAAATGTGGGATAATAGTCACTTAGAACGTCTTCTCTGTACTTATTAACAAATTCCGAAAGGAGGTTAAAGTCCGATAAAAACTCCTCCTCTGACACGTCCTCTCTGTCCACCCGCATCCTCTCCCTCATGGTGATCAGATGCGGGGATGTAAAGAGTCCGACACTGTGGCCGGCGTTTAATAAAAAGCTTTCCAGGTAGGCGCAGGTCGAACCCTTGCCGTTCGTCCCGGCGACATGCACGATCCTGCTTTTTTCACCCGGTCTTCCCAGATATTCATAAAAGTCACAGCTTACCGAAAACCCGTTTTTCTTTGTAAACTTCGGTATTTCCAGTATCCATTCCTCCGCCTGTTTATAATCCAAAACACACTCCCGCTGCAGGCTTACTTTCCGGACAGATGAGCGATCTGCTCCTTGACCTGTTCCATCATAGCCGTGTATTTCTTTAACTTTTCTTTTTCTTCCAGAATCTTCGCCTCCGGCGCCCTGGATACGAACTTCTCGTTGGATAGCATTCCGTTTACTCGCTTTAACTCACCCTCCAGGCGCTTTTGCTCCTTCGTAAGACGCTCAAGTTCCTGCGCGATATCAACTAACTCCGCGAAAGGCATGTAGATATTGGCACCGGCGATCACTACTGATACGGCGTCCTCAGCGATACCGCTCTTATCCTTCTTCGTGATCACTTCGGATGCGTAAGCCAGTGTAGCAAAGAAATCGCGGTTCTTCTCAAAGTTCTTGAGGATATCTTCCGACTCGGATACCACATATACCTGAGCTTTTCTGGAAGGTGCCACGTTCATGTTTGTGCGGACACTTCTGATTCCGCGGATGGCTTCCTTGATCTGCTCGATGTCGGCTTCATCCTGCGCAAAGTTCCACTCCGCATTGTATACCGGCCAGTCGGATACCATGATAGACTCTTCCTCGCTCTGAAGGTTGCAAAAGATTTCCTCCGTGATAAACGGCATGTACGGATGCAGGAGCTTTAAAGCTGTGATCAGCACATTTTTTAAGGTATACAGCGCCGCGTTTCTGGATGCTTCGCCGCTTTCCTCCTTATTATAAAGACGCGGCTTAACCATCTCGATATACCAGTCACAGAACTCTGACCAGATAAAGTCATAGATCTTTGAAACAGCCACACCGAGTTCGTAATTCTCCATATTTTCAGTCACGTCCTTCACAAGGGTGTTGACCTTGGAAAGGATCCAGTGATCGGAGGATGTGAAATCCGCTGCATCGGGCGTACGGATCTCATCCGGCATATTCATCATGATAAATCTGGATGCATTCCAGATCTTGTTACCAAAGTTACGGTTTGCCTCTACTCTTTCATAGTAGAAACGCATATCATTTCCGGGCGCATTGCCGGTGATCAGGGTAAGACGAAGGGCGTCCGCGCCGTACTTATCGATCACTTCGAGCGGGTCGATACCGTTACCTAACGACTTGGACATCTTGCGACCCAGGGAATCTCTTACCAGTCCATGGAAAAGCACTGTCTTAAAAGGTTTTTCTCCCATCTGCTCATATCCGGAGAAGATCATACGGATAACCCAGAAGAAGATGATATCGTATCCCGTTACCAGCACATCCGTCGGATAGAAATACTTAAGTTCCGGCGTCTCATCCGGCCATCCGAGCGTAGAGAACGGCCACAGAGCCGAGGAAAACCAGGTATCGAGTGTATCCGGATCCTGCGTAAAGTGGTTCTTTCCGCACTTCGGACAAAGCGTCGGTGCCTCCTTGGAAACAACAGTTTCTCCACAATCCTGACAGTAATATGCCGGGATCCTGTGCCCCCACCAAAGCTGCCGGGAGATACACCAGTCGCGGATATTGTCCGTCCAGTTAAAATAAGTCTTGCTCATGCTCTCGGGTACAAGACGGATATCCCCGTTTTTCACAGCCTCTCTTGCGGGCTTGATCAACTCATCCATCTTTACAAACCACTGCTGTTTTACCAGGGGTTCAACCGTGGTGCCGCAACGGTCGTGGGTACCAACGTTGTGCTTGTAATCCTCGATCTTAACGAGCAAGCCCATCTCGTCTAACTCTTTTACGATGGCAGCTCTTGC
>CALDIE010000016.1 GCA_937901625.1 uncultured Lachnospiraceae bacterium | reverse complement strand
GTGGGAGTGCCGCAACTGCGGTCACATCGTCGTTGGGACCAAGGCTCCGGCGGCTTGCCCGGTATGCGCTCACCCGCAGAGTTTCTTTGAAGTAACAGCGGAGAACTACTGATTCCTGTGTATCTTAAAAATGAGTTTATCGGATGAATAAGGTATAATAAAACCACGGTTCGCTATCCGCATCCGGAAGCAACCGTGGTTTTTACTTTCCATGTAACTGTCTTTTTACAAAAACGTTTCCATATTCTGTCATTCTATATTTATCCGCAAACGATGCCTAGATGAATGAATCCGTTCAGACTTTTATCTGCTTCGGATCACCTTCGCTCCGGATCACTCCTCAGAGGGATGCCCGATCTGGTTTTCCTTCGCTACCAGCATATCGGCACCGTGCTTCTTACGGATCTTGGGCTTCTCGATCTTGCCGGTCTGGTTGCGGGGAATTTCCTCAAAGAAGATTTCCTTTGGACGCTTGTAGCGGGGGAGTCCTAAACAGAACTCGTCGATCTCTTCTCTTGTGCAGGTAAAGCCGTCCTTGATCTCGATCACGGCAGCGGTCTTCTCACCTAAGCGGGGATCCGGCATACCGATGACAGCGACATCCTTAACCTTATCGTGCTTGCGGATGAAGTTCTCGATCTGGACGGGGTAGATATTCTCGCCGCCGCTTACGATGACATCCTTCTTACGGTCTACCAGGTAGTAGAAGCCGTCCTCGTCCTGCATGGCCATATCGCCGGTGTAAAGCCATCCGTCCTTTAACACTTCGTCCGTGGCTTCGGGATTGTTGTAGTAGCAGGTCATCACGCCGGGACCTTTTACGAGAAGTTCTCCGACTTCTCCCTGCTTAACGTCATTGTGATCCTCACCGACGATGCGGCACTCCCAACGATAGCCGGGTACGCCAATCGCGCCTACCTTGTGAATGTTTTCCACACCGAGGTGTACGCATCCCGGACCGGTGGATTCGCTTAAACCGTAGTTGGTATCATAGTCGTGATCGGGGAAGTATTCCTTCCAGCGCTTTATAAGAGTGGGGGGGACAGGCTGGGCACCGATATGCATCAGGCGCCATTGGGAGAGATGGTAATCCTCCAGTTTCAGGCGGCCGGCATCCAGCGCATCCAGGATATCCTGTACCCAGGGGACCAATAGCCAGACGATCGTACAGCGCTCGCTCGATACGGCGGAAAGGATGATGTCGGGCTTTGCGCCTTTTAAGAGCACGGCTTTGCTGCCGGCAACAAGACTTCCCATCCAATGAAATTTTGCGCCGGTGTGATAAAGCGGCGGGATACACAAAAAACAATCTTCCCGCGAAGTCAGATGATGTTTCTGCTCCATTTGTGCCGCCTGCGTCAAGCTCCGGTGTTTGTGCA
>CALDIE010000015.1 GCA_937901625.1 uncultured Lachnospiraceae bacterium | reverse complement strand
AATAATAGAATAGACAAAGGAAATTATAAGGAATGATCAATCATTTTGTGATTGGGGCATAGGGAGATTATCGGGTTCCCGCGGTTACTTTCCATAGATGGATACCTGCAATCTCATCTACCTCCTTAAGTACAACGTCGGCGTCATAATATCTGCGCATATAATTGCCGATCACTGTTGCCTCATTTTCATCGGCTGCGAGATATACATTCTCCTCGCTAAGGAGAGTAACATACGGATTGTCATATCCCCGCTGTATCGAGGTATACTTCCCCCAGGGAGAGGTTTGCAACCAGTATCCCATCATACAGACATGTTCATAGAGATTCTCCATATTGCAGTTGATGTCCCAAATGTTGAGGTAGTGTTCTCCATCCTGATAGATCCACCAGGTGTTATTGGCCAGATAGATAAAGGCGTCCTCGAGGTCTCCGCCGGGGGTGTTTACTTTCTCGTCCAGGCTGTCTAAGAAATCCATCTTGGCACTGTCTGCCTGAGGGAAGAGTACGGAATAGTTTACCAGACGATAGTGGTATCCGAGACTTCCCATTTCCGTTACGAGAATTACGAGGCTTAGAAGAAGTATAGAGAGGCGATAGGAAAAAGATCTTTCCACAGGTTTCTGCGCATATCTTAAGATACAAAGAGTCATACATATCAGGAGAGCGATCCAGAATCCATCCTCTACATAGTCCGTAAAGCGTCCTCTGCAGGTCAGATACCAGTAGACTGCGTATGCGTAGGCCATAAAGGCGGATTCTGCGATAAAGAGTCCGGGGTTACGAAGAAAGGCCGTGGCGATCAGCAGGAGAAAACAGAGGAGTGCGAAAGGGTTGTCAAAAGTCACCCGTTTAACATTTTGTAAAGTCATATAGATAGCATGCCCGTCTATACGGAGAGTGAAATTCTGGTGTCGGTCACGGATGTCGGCGACTGTTTTTAAGAGGGATGTTGTAAAATGCGACTCATCGTAATGATCCCATGTTCCGAGCATGGCCAGATCCTCTGCCGTTATACCCACTTCATCATATTCTTCCGCATACAGGTCATAACTTAAAAAACCGTAATCCTGAAGCCTGGTGCGTTGTGCATTAAAGGCTTCCCATTCCCGGTATCCCGCAGTATTGCTTTCCACATACTGTTCACACAGCGCGTAACCGCCGACCAGAAGGATTGTGATCAGGAGAGGAAGCAGGGTGCTTTTGATCGTGGGAAGCACTATTCGGAAGACTGATTGCTTTTGCGATTCCGGCGCATCTGATCCTGTCGGGGTACTGCTTCTATGCTCCTGCAGGGATATGCAGAAATCGGCAAAGATTAACAATGCCGCCAGCGGGAGACAGAGCAAAAATGCCCTTCCGCGCATCATCTGTCCGAAGATCAAAAACATACTTCCTATGATGCTGCTAAGGATCTGTTTTGCTGGAATTTTTTGATTTTTGCAGGAAAGGATCGTGTTGAACAAAACCGCCAGTCCAACGACCGTATACAGGCAGGCGTTTCTGGTATACTGTACATCGCTGTATGCACAGCCGGAAAGGAGAGCGTTTACGGCAATCGTGATCAGGATGCAAGTGGCAAAATCTCCCTTTTTCCCAAGGAGAAGACAGAGAGTAAAGATAGAGAGAAAGTTAAGCATTAATAAGAACAGCAGGTAGCAGTTGACTTGCGGAAGAAGAGTATATAAGCCCTTGATGATATATCCGCACAGGATGTCCAGGAAAAATAACACCTGTGTATCCTCGTTTCCGATCGCACCGGCTGCTATCAGGTTCATCAGTTCATCATCATCGGAGGTGTATTTTGTCCCTCGCAGGAGGATATATCCCAGAGCAAACAAAAGGCAGATAAAAAAGATAACAGGTGCGGTATATGTAACTTTCTTCTTTGTTTCTTTCATAACGCTATCATCACTTTTCTTTTTTTATTTGACGGGTCGGATATAAGGATAGCCGGATTACGGTATGTAAGCGCCCCATTTATAGTAGCAGAGGTTTAAAACTAGCGTCAAGGGTGCTTCTTGTCAAGCAGATGAGAACGATTTACAATAAGGATGTTGTGGAGAATCGGGGAGGAGAGAAGCATGCGCTTTACGATCATAACGCCCACTTACAATCAGGCGGCTTTTATAGCAGACACCATAGAGTCGGTATTAAACCAGCGATTCAAGGACTTTGAATATCTGATCTTTGACAGTGAGTCGGATGATGGTACCGAGGAAATCGTCCGTTCGTATGAGCAAAAGGATCCTCGTATCATTTATGTCCGGGAAAAGGACAGCGGGCAGGCCAATGCTATCAATAAGGGTCTGCGTATGGCAAAAGGTGAGATCGTATGCTGGTTAAATTCGGACGATTTCTTCTATAACAGGAATGTTTTAACTCATGTAGATCGAATATTTCGGGCGAAGGAGGATGTTGGCGTTGTTGTCGGCGACGCATGGTATTGTGATAAGGAGAAAAATCTGACGGAGTACAATGAATCTGACCGCAAAGTTCCCGATTGGGTTTTGGGACGGTGGTATTATATCGTGCAGCCTTCTGTTTTTTGGAAAAACATGGGTCGTCTTTTGGATGAGAGCTATCACTATGCCTTTGACTGGAAATTCTTTGCGGCAATGTTTGGAGACGAGAAGGTGTATTACTCTCACAAACCTTATTCCGTTTATCGAATGTATGAGGACAATAAGACCGGACAGGATAATGCCAAGCGCCGTTATGAAATCTATCGTTTGATGAAGGAAAGGGATGATAGTCGGGCAAATACCGTCTGGTGCTATTTTGTCTATCGGGTATACGACGCGGCGGAAAAAAAGAATAAGCCGCAATGGAAAAAAGGAATCGACTTCTGTACCAGAGTGCTTTTTCATGTAAGCGGAAAGCGGATCGCGGGATTTTAGCGGATGCCGGGTAAGGTAACTTACCCGGCATAAAATTATGGAAATGTCTTGGTTATGTCAGCTCTATCATCTGGGGGAAAGAGTGTTTCGATTCACTCTTGTGGTCTCTCAGACGACATTTTCGAAGTGACCACACCCGATTCCAGAATGCCCGATTTTCGAAGACCGGTTCCCGCGGCGGCGATTCCCTTGACGCTGTTTGTTCAACTTTGGTACTATGGGTAGGAGAGTGTGTAAAGAAGAGCCTCGCGAAAGAGAGTGAGATCCTGAATGGAGAAGGCAAAGGAAGCAAGAAAAAAAACGCCGGTAACATTGGTCACGGTGATCGTGCCGGTGTACAATGTAGAGGAATATCTGCGGGAGTGCGTAGATAGTATCGTCGGTCAGACCTACGGAAATCTGGAGATTATCCTGGTGGATGACGGATCGACGGATGCTTCCGGAGCAATCTGTGATGAATACGCTAAGAGCGATGCCAGGATCCGCGTCCTTCATAAGGAAAACGGTGGTTTATCTTCTGCCAGAAACGCCGGCATACGCGTAGCAAAGGGGGAGTATCTTTCCTTTATCGATTCGGACGATCTGGTGAAAAACACCTTTATCGAAACCATGCTAAATGCTTGTATAGACGAGGGGTGCGGAATAGCGGTATGCAGGATCGCAAATCGTAAAGAGGGTGATCCGACGGGGCTAAAAACACTTTTTGCGCGTGTCCGCACATCAAAAGAAGTCCTGGATGATTTTTACGGTGCGGATCATAACCGTATCACTGTGGCGTGGAATAAATTATATAAGCGGGAAGTCGTAGGAGACTTCTGCTTTCCCGAAGGGAGGATCCATGAGGATGAAGCAACGGTCTTTGCTTACATCCACAGGGCAAAGCGGATCGCGTGGGTGGATGAACCGCTTTATATCTATCGTTTGCGGGAGGGGAGTATCACGAAGTCAGGGTTTAACATTAGACGCCTGGATATCCTGCAGGCATATGAGCGCCGGCTGCAATACTATGAAGAGCAGTG
>CALDIE010000014.1 GCA_937901625.1 uncultured Lachnospiraceae bacterium | reverse complement strand
ATCCGTCATGGAATAGAGATCCTCGTCATCATAATATACCTTTCCTCCGCCAGGCGTCAAAATTCCGCAAAGCATATGGAGCAAAGTACTCTTTCCACCGCCGGAGCGACCTTTGATCACGGTTAACTTTCCCTCCTCCAAACGGATATCACAGGGTTTAACCGCAGTTAAGATATTGGTTTCTCTTCCTTTTCGTATGTATTCTTTATAGATACCCTCAGCATAAATCTGCATCATTCACCACTCCTAAGGATCGATCCCGTTTCAAGACGGGCTATTTTACGCGCGCTCACACCGGCTGCCAGCGTACCTGCCAACGTAGATAAAATGATAGAACATACGGCAATGCACAAGGTCAGCCTGACAGAAGGGATCAAAAACGGCAATCCCAAAAGTCCTTCTATATAAGATGAAAAAGGAAATACAAAGAGACATCCGATCAATACGCCAAGGATACTGCCGCTTAAACAGATGACGGCCGCTTCTTTAAAGACCATTCCCGACAGCATTTTTTCTGAAGCACCCACCACCCGAAGGATAGCGAATTCCTTTTTTCTCTCATCCGTCATCATAATATAGGCGACCACCATTATGGCAAGTGAAACCACCCAGACAAAAGCGATCAATACTTTGGTTACCTTTGATACCCCTGTTAATCCGTCGGCCACCCCGGCGATCAGATTTGTCGTTCTGACGGCTTTTATACCGCGTAAATGAACATTGATATCATTTAAAACAGATTCTACATCATATCCGTCGGCAACATCTATCAGAATACAGGATATAATGTTTCCCGAATTGATCGACGCATAGGAATTTAACTGCTTATCCAAAGAGGCGTCGATCAGGGTTTTGATCGTTTCCTCCGTTGTAAATACAGCCTTGTCATATCCGGTTCCGGTCTTATCGAGCTTGGCAACAACTCTTACATTGACGCCGAAGAACGATAAGGTATCCCCTACAAAAGCGTTTAAATCATTTCCCACCACAACGTCCAGATAGCCGATTTCTCTTGAAGAGGACTTTTGGATCCATGGCTGTATGGTAAAATCCGTTTCCGGGTCAAATCCGATGATCTCCACCGATACGGAACAGCATCCGGCATTGACGCTGGCCAGATAATATTGCGCTGAAATCCTCCCGATTCCTTCCCTGGCAGAAATCTTATCAAGATACTCCTTATCCATATAGAAGTATCCCGGATTTCCCTGTAATACGATGTTTTCAAGATCCGATTTGGTCGCTGCCTCATAAGGAACGACCATGATGTCCGCGCCAAGTCTCTCTTCCAGTGATTTCAGTCCGTTTTGCAAAGCCAGTACCACCATGCTTCCGACAAAAACGGATCCGGAAAGAAAAAGAGCAAGTATGACCTGCGTGATCGTCCGCACCGGTCTGCGTGTTATATTTCGTATGATAAAACGATTCTGTAATTTCAATTTAAATAATCCTCCTGCGCCACAGGATAGCGAACGACAAACTCATCCGTCCTGTATTCTTCATCCGGCAAATGTTCTATCTCCATCCCGTCCGCGCTTTTTAAAAAACACGACAGATCGCCGTTTACATCGTTAAGTGTCACATCAAGGTGATAATAAACACCGTCGATAGCAACTATATTCCAGGCATGACGTTCCGGCGTATCGGTCAGACATACCTCTCCGGTCACGATCCTGTTATCCACACCAAGTTCACGCAACAGCCGGTAGGTCAAAACCGCATATCCCTGACATAAGGCGGTACGGTACGCTAACGCTCCGTAAGCCGTCGACTGGATATGCTTACTGCCCGGTGTGTGCTTATGTACGGTATCATATTCCACGTTGTCGCAGATATAGCGATTCACCAGGCATACTTTTTCGTAATCGCTTGCATCCTCCGTCAAATTAAATGACGCGATTATTTCCGCCACTTTCCGGTCGACATACTCTTCCTGTGTAACATTTGTATAATAATCGGGCAGTATACCGATCTCATACTCTTTTGTTAAGTAATGATCCCTCGTCGTGGTACTGACTTTACATCCGCCGCATTGAAATCTTAAATAATCTCCGCCTCTGGGATCCGAATCATCGGCGTATACCTTTAAAAGCAATTCCTCTAAAAGAGGATACATATCCGGATCTGAGGCGTTAGAAGAAAAGGATATTCGAACACGATACGACCGGCGGATCATGGCATCTCTTATGCTCGCCGCAACAAGTTCTTCATTTTCCAGGGTAACAGCCGTCGGACGGAAATGCTTTTTATAAAAAAGAAAAGCAAATACGATCACAGAAACGATACATAGGAGTATGACGCAGGTGATGATCGATTTTCTTGTCTGATTTCTACTGTCTTTCATTATCATCAAATATCATCAAATAATCAGCCACCGGATAAAATACACAACAAAAGCCATTCCCGCCAATAACAGAAGGATTGAAAAGATAAACAACAGATCGGTCCGAAACTCTCCTTTGTCTTTAAAACCAAGAGCGATCCTAAGCGGCGTTATATTGGAAAGGATATGGACCAGCAAAGATACAACCATCAGGATCTGACTGATCAAAGCCATAACATCAAAGACATGTAAAAAATATACACCGTTTACGGTTTTCCCATTGAAAATGAACACATGCGCAGCGATGAAAAACATTAACGCCAGACCGCTGAAGCGCCGGATATAAAACAGCCGGTTTTCTTTACGGTAGGAAACACCGGATTTCTTCTGCGCAATCACGGTATCGATCGTTAATTTGACCCCGATCAGAACATGGATTCCGATCAAAATAAGCAAGATCGTACTAAGGCAGGAAAAGAAACTGTTACCTCCCTGTACGGATCCGATTAAGATCAGCCCTCCCCAGATCATATGTATTACAAATAACAGTAATATCATCGCAGTGATGATCGCATTCCATTTTCTCATTTACCCTCCGAAAAAATACCTGTCATATATTCCTTATCGTAAAGATTTCCGGCATGACAGCCATCATAGAATTCCTTTGACATCAAAATGATATCGAATCTCCCGTCAACAGCCTTAGACAACATTAAAGTAACATCTTCCGTCCGAAGAGTCATCTGGTTTTCCGGCAGACGACTTTGAAAACTCTTCGCGATCTCAAGCCCTGCTGTATCCGTCCCCGCTACCGTACACGATATATCCTCAAACAAAAAACCGATCTCTTCTCCGGAAAAGAAACTCTTCCATGTATTCAGATTGTCAATATTGGTATGTTTGCCGGAATTGATCCATACCACATAAGCGCCGCTTGGCTGATCGATCACCATGGACGCTCCGCTGATCGCATCAAGACCGTTATCAGCGTTCGAAAAAAACACGATATAAAAGGGCACACCCAATAATAAAAGAAGGGATGTTAAAATTGTAATGATATGCCGGATCGATTTCATAGGCTCCCCGATTCTTTATTGCTTTGCCTGCTCCAATGCCGCTTCTGCCGCTTCCACAAATTCATTGTAATTGATCGTCGCTCCGCTGATCGCGTCTACGCCGCTAAGACCGCCGTTTTCCACCAGCATGGCTGCGTATTGATCTCTGGCTGCATTGGCCTTTTGCGCCTTGTTATAATAATCACGATTGATGATCTCACCGTTCTCCATACCGTAATCTTCGCCTTTTAATGTACCGTCTTCTTCATAGGTAAGATACGTACAGGCAGTGATCGCACCGTCCTTTATCGTGATCGTTACTTCTCCGTATCCGTTTCCGGCATCCACTTCCTCATCGCCGATATAAACGGAACTCCTGCCCGTATAGGTTCCGTCCGCATAAGTAACCGCAGAACCGCCACATCCGGTTGCGGAAACACTAAATGCGCCTGCCAGCACGGCTCCAAGTACAGTTTTATAAATCTTATTCTTTTTCATACTTTTCCTCCGATCCTTAACAATATCCCGCTAACCCCCCGGATACTGATTCAGGATGATTACTGTAATGTTATATGCTTGATCTTTCCGGTAAAGTTTGGATTGATATTCTCATGATCAAACTTACCGTTTCTTAAAACGATCGTTCTCTGAGCAACCTCTGCCACTTCCGGATTATGCGTAACAACGATCAGTGTTGTACCCTCTTCGTGAAGTTTCCGAAACAGTTCAACAACAATCTCTTCATTGGCTTCATCCAGGTCTGCAATGGATTGGCGGTTCAGGTCACTCGTCTTTTCTTCTATTTCATGCAGGCGCTGCTCTTTCCTTGTCGTATCGGCACCGCTTGCCTGATCCAGCTTTATTTCCGATTCCAACACACCGGCTTCCCCTTCCATGGATTTTTTGACACCATTCGTGACATCTGCCATCTCGATCGCCTGCCCTGCAGTGATCATGGCTTTCATTCCTCTGGCAGAAATCAAAGCTGTATCACCGTCCTTGCTGCGGCTGTACGCTTCATCATTATGCCGTACCTGCTGCGCCTCGGCTTCCTGCCGCTCTTTTTGCTTGGCAGCCATTTCTGCCTGATTTTTCTGTGCCTCAAGCTCTGCAATTTCCTGTTCAAGGCTCTGGCGTTTTTTCTGCTTCTGCTCCGGAGGAAGGCTCTCATCTTTGCCAAGCTCCTGCATCTGCTTTAAAAATTCAAACACGATCTTAAATTCACCCATCCCCACTGAAACCGTATCGGTTTCACTGCTCGATACAGCTTCCATTTCCCGATTGAAGCGATAGGGCGGATGCGTGCCCGAAAAATGGTAATAGCGAAAACAGTTATTTTCAATATCAGCAGCCAATTTTTCCGTACATAGCTCCTGATAAAAGATGTTGTCGTTTGCGTTTGTCACGTTGGAGGCGATATCAAGGATGTCACTGTCCGCTATGGATGCGCTCTCCCAGAAGAAACGCTTTAAGGGCACGGGCAGATCCCTAAAGAGCACGAGCGAGGCAAAAGCCTTCCCGAGCTTTCCATAGTGCAGCCTTAAATCCACCTCACCCCAATTG
>CALDIE010000013.1 GCA_937901625.1 uncultured Lachnospiraceae bacterium | reverse complement strand
GCTTTACCGAAAGAGAATCATCCCTATGGAATGCGTAGCGCTTTCTGACGACGAAATCCTGTATCAGGACGACGAGCGGATCGTAACGCGCTGGAATACGCTGAAACCTAAAAAAGACCTCCATCACGGTCTTTCCTGCTACTTCTTAAAGGAAGGCTATAAGGTCTCCAAGTTTATGCGAAGGGACGGATCCCTTCTCTACTGGTACTGCGACATCGTAAGTTACGAGCCTCACCCCGAAGACAATTCCCTGATCGTCACCGACCTCTTAGCGGACGTCCTCGTCTACCCGAACGGTTTTGTCAAGGTGGTGGACATCGACGAACTGGTTCTCTGTCACGACAACAATATGATCACGACCGATCAGTTAAAAGAGTCCTTAACTCGGCTCGATCATTTACTCCGGCTGATCTACGCCGATAAATTTGACACTCTGACATTTCACATCGAACAACATGAAAAAAACGGCTGTCCGTAAAGGGCAGCCGTTCTTAATACCGTTTTTTCTTTCGCAGCTCTTACTGAAGAGGCACCGCGACCACACCGTCCGGAGTACCCGCCGGTGCCGGAACGCCGGTCGGTGTCATAACTCCGTTTGCGTCAAACACATAATACGCTCCGGAGAGAACCGCCATTGTGTTTACAAGCATAGCGCCGTTTTGTGCCGGATCGAAATAATGGTAACTATCTCCAACCCGGATCAGCCCCATCGCCTGCGCTCCCGTTGCGGGATTGAAATAGTATACATTGGTTCCGATCGGAAGGAATCCCGTCTTTTGCGCGCCCGTCGTCGGATCAAAGTAATACGTCGCATCGCCTGCCGTGATCAGGCCGGTGGCAAGTCTTCCGTTCTCCGCAAAGTAGAATACTTCATTTCCTACTGCCTGCATACCTGTGAGCATCTTACCATTCTGCAGGGGATCGAAATAGTATCTTGCTCCATCGATCACCTGCCAGCCGAGACGCATGCGTCCTTCTTCTCCGAAATAATAGGTTGTTCCGTCGATCCCCTGAAATCCCTTTAACGCATTGCCGGCAGCATCGGTATAGAACAGCCCGGTGCCGTCACTAAGCCAGCCGAACACTTCCTGTCCGGTCGCGGGATCAAAGTACATCTGCTTTCCGTCTGCAATGACCCATCCCGTCATCAGGCATCCGCTCTCGTTAAAGTAATAATTGGCGTCACCGATCTGTGAAAGGCCAAAGGCCATGTGCCCGTCGGGGTAGTAAAAGGCTGTCAGTCCTTCTGCCTGATACCATCCGGTATACATCCGGCCGGTGGCGTCGAAGAGATAAACAAGATCACCGATCTGCTGCAGACCGATCCGCATATTTCCATCCTCTCCGAAATAGTATCTGTATTCCGCCAGATCTCTCCAGCCGGTCAACATCCTTCCGTCCGCGTCAAAACAGTAGATTCCGCCTCCCAGAGAAGCAAAGGTTCCGCTAAGACGTCTTCCCATATTATCGACATAATAACGGTATCCCGCGTAATCAACCCAGGAATTGGTCTTCATGCGGTAATTCTCATAAAAGTAAGCATATCCTTTTCTTGCCACAAATCCGTAAGGGATGATCTGTGTGGAGAGGTCTTTGTACTGGTAATTCAGATCGACATTTCCCTGGATCCCGGGGAGTTTTGTCGTACAGGAAGCCTGCCAGAAGGCCGCGTCCTCGATCGCGCAGTAGGTATTGTACTGTGCCACCCACTTGTCATACCCGATCGCGCCGATCCTGTTGGTAAACCAGTACTTGCTGCTGTATACCATAGGGTAGTACCCCGCTGCCTCGATGATCGAGCAGAACTGCGTCGCGATAGCGGCAAGCGCCTCCGGAGAAAGCCTCTCCTGACTCTTATCCTCAAGATCAAAGACAACCGGCATACTCACCGTATACGGTGAGATACTGTTTAACACCCAATAAGCCTCCGCCGTTGCCTCCTCCAAAGTGGTCGCATAAGAATAGATATAAACGCCTGTGCGGATCCCGGCAGCAGCCGCTCCGCGCATATTGATATCAAAATAGGGATCGATCCCTTTTTCCGTATTGCCCATACGCACAAAGGCAAAGGTTACGCCGCTCGCCTTGACCGAAGCCCAGTTGATCATCCCCTGATACTTCGATACGTCGATCCCGACGCCGATCGCGCTGCCGGAATCTTTCGCCTCTGCCGGGAGTTTTGCGCTCCCCAAAAGCATAGTTACCGCACAGAGCATCATCACCGCCCTGCGCCACAGACCCTGCTTCTTATTCCGTCCCGTTCCTCTTTTGATCGTCATAGAGATACTTCTTCTCCCTTCCGTTACTTTAAATGTTTCACAGCCCCTTTATCGTACCATAATCACCTTGTTTTTCCTAGAAGTTTTCTATGAAAGTTTTCTATGGTTTTCTATGAAAGTTTTCTATGGAAGTTTTCATAAAAGATAAGTATTTTTATTCATTTTCAGTTTTTAATATTGTTTGTTTCAGCTTGTTTGTGATAGAATTTTTCTAGTTCACCTTACTGAAAGGTCGAACCGCAAAATCTGATATTCTGATCAAGGAGGTTATCGACTCTATGAAGCGCTTTACCAAACCACTTATGGCACTTTTGACTGCGGCTGTCGTAATGACATCCACCGCAGCGACAACGGCTCTGACCGCTAACGAGAGCGTTGCCGCAAACCCTACCGGCACGTACATCAGCGAATTGACCGGTCTGCCTATCAGCCAGGCGCTGAAGAACCAGCGTCCCGTCGCGATCATGGTAGACAATGAAAAGACCGCTCTTCCGCACTACGGCGTAAGTCAGGCCGACATCGTTTATGAGCTAATGAACAGCACAAAGAACGGACGTATCACACGATTGATGTGCATCGTCAAGGATTGGGCGAACCTAAAACAGTTCGGTAGTATCCGGAGCACACGTTCCACCAATGTTATGCTCGCTGCCGAGTACAACGCGATCCTCGTACATGACGGCGGTCCCTTCTATATCAACACATATCTGAACCAGCCGTATTCCAACAACTTAAGCGCCGGATTCGCCCGTTTCTCCAACGGAAAGCGCACGGAGTTTACAGAATATGTTACTTCCGCAAGCTACACCAACACAAGCAAGGGACGTACCTACGCAGGTCTCGTTCAGCGCGTGGCAGCAGCCCGTTACACTACTACCTACAATGAATACTATCCCGGCGCGCACTTTATATTCGCGCCTACCGAGTATTCACTGGCTGCTCATCCGGCAGCAGTAACGGCTACCGCAGTGGATCTTCCTTATCCTCATAACTGCACGAAGCTCCGTTACAATGCGCTCACCGGAACATACGACTATTATGAGTACGGTTCCGCAACACCGAATACGGATGCTTTAAACGGCGCAACGATCACCTTTGAAAATGTCATCCTTCAGGATTGCACCTACACTCTGTTGGATACCAACGGATACCTGATCTACAACTGCATCGCAGTCGGTCAGCCCGGTCTGTATCTGACCAACGGAAAGGCGATCCCCATCATCTGGTCCAAGACTTCCGAAAACGGTCCTACCATTTACTATGACGCGACCACCGGTGAAGTCCTTACCTTGAATCCCGGAAAGACCTACATCACTCTGGTTCCTTCCGATGTATGGTTACAGACCGTAGTTCGTAAGCGGTTTCGTGCCGACCGGTTTGGTTTCGTTTTGATCAATATCAAAAAAACGCCGGCAGAAGAAATATTCTTCTGCCGGCGTTTTTCATCTTCTAATAAAAGATGTGTCCGCCGATCTGCAACCCCGTAAGACCGGGGATCGGAGTTCTGAAATAGAGACAGTTTCCTACGTTGGTCGATCCGCTCATAGCCACATCCGCCGCCTGATAGCAGCTTGCCGTTGCCCGATCATTGGCCAGTGCAAGTGCCAGATGTCCGTCATCCACGGGAGCAAACTGTCTGCGCTGGTAGATCACTCCCGTTACCGTATCCGGATAACGGCTGCTTAACACACGGTTGATGACCACGCTTCCGACCGCCACCTGTCCCTCGTAAGGTTCGCCTCCGGCTTCACAGTAGATTAAGTTTGCCAGCAGATATCTGTCTCCCTCCTGGAAGGTCACCTGTGAAATATCTCTCCATGCGGACATGGCAGCAAGTCTCGAAAGCCGTAACTCCTCTTCATACTGCTCTTTGATAGCCTCATACTCCGCCGTGGCTTGTGCCACTTCATCTTCCTTTTGCTCGATCTGCTGCTCGTAAGCGGCTTCCTGTTCCCTGACCTGACTGATACTGCTGCTGGTACTGGAAATATTGGCTGCCGTCTCATTGATCATCGCCGTCACCTGGTTTTGCTGTTCCACCACTTCAGCTTTCATGCTCTCGAGCTGGCTAAGTTCGGACTCCAGCCGCTGTTCCGTTTCCGCGATCTCGATCTCGGTCTGCTCATATTCCTCCAGCATCCTCCTGTCGTATGCCGAAAGATATTCGACATAGACCGCGAAGTTTAACATCTCTGCAAAGGACTTGGCGGAAACCAGCATGGATACGTATGTATTAACATCCGATTCATAGATAAACCGGATCCGCTCTTTCATGCTGTTATACTGGTCTTCTTTAGTCTGCCTGGCCAGATCCAGATTTGCCTGCGTTTCGGCGATCTCCATTTCTTTTAACGCAATGGAATTTTCCAGAACAGCCAGATTATCCGCCACCATCTGGAGATTTCCGTTTAAGATCTCCATCTGGCCTTCATAGGTATTTCTGACACCCTGAAGCCTCAAAAGATTCTCCTGTGTCTGCGCCAGGTCTTGCTGCGCGTTCGAGAGTTCTTTTTCTCTTTCTTCCTTTTCTCTCTCCGCCTCTTCCATCTGCTGCCTGGTATCGGAAGTAGCGTGTGTCGGTATCGCTCCCACGCACATAAGACAGGCCATCGCCAGTGCTCCCAGCCTCAGCAGGATTTTCCTTGCAATATTCTTTTTTCGCTTTTCTTTGTTTTTCATCATTTTCCTGCCATCATCCGGTCGTTTCCTTAGGATCACAGATTCAATTCTATCTTCCGATTTCTGAAATCATACTGCCGGTATGTGACGCCGGCCGCGTCAAAAAGCCTTTTTGCCGCCGTATTGGATGGCGTTTTGTCATATTTATCGTTTCCGTATACGATATGTTTGATCCCGGCCTGTATGATGGCCTTGGCGCATTCATTGCACGGAAAAAGTGTTACATATACCGTGGTTCCCTCCAGGGATCCGCCGCGATAGTTCAGGATCGCGTTTAATTCCCCGTGCGTTACATACGGATATTTGGTTTCAAGCTCTTCACCTTCTCTGTCCCACGGAAAATCATCGTCGCTGATCCCGTTGGGAAAGCCGTTATACCCCATGGACAGGATGCGGTTTGTCTCGCTGACGATACAGGCGCCCACCTGTGTATTGGGATCTTTCGATCTCATACCGGAGAGCATGGCTACGCCCATAAAATACTCATCCCAGTCGATTGCGTCCGATCTTTTCAACATTTTCATACGCGCATCCTCCCGATATCTTATACTTCCTCGATTGCGTTCACTCTGCGGATATGTCTCTCCTCCGCGGAAAAAGGTGTTTCCAAAAAGGTCCTGGCGATCGCCTTGGCCTCATCCAAAGCGACTTCTCCGGCGCCCATTGCCAGGATATTCGCGTTATTATGCAGTCTGGTAAGTTCTGCCGTGCGCAGATTATGGCAAAGTCCCGCGCGGATACCGCTCACCTTGTTGGCCGCGATACTGATCCCGATACCCGTGGTACAGATCACGATCCCAAAGTCCGCCTTTCCATCCCTTACATCGTAGGCTACCGCCCGTCCAAACTCGGGATAATCACAGGATGCCGTGGAATAACATCCGCAATCTTTTACTTCATACCCCTCCTCTGTCAGATAGGCGCGCAGCTGTTCCTTTAATTCAAATCCTCCGTGATCGCTTCCAATGGAGAGTTTCATCCCATTCTTCCTCTCTTTCATACACTCTTATGATTCTCTTGTAGTTCCGGTTTGTCTTATCATACCCGGATCACTGTCTGTCCGGCCGCCTTTAACAACCGGTTCATAACTGCCTGTCCGAATCCCTCTTTGGAAAAACTCTCGGAAAAGATCACATCCACATCCTCCCCGTCAAATTCCCTTAACACCCGGTAAAGATTCCGCGCGATCGATGCAGGATCCTTACGACTCCCCACACACTTGATCACGTCTCCGTGGAGGATACCAAGCATTTCCTCCGTACAAAGGATCCCTACTTTTTTTCCTTCTGCCTGCGCCTCTTTGGTGAGTTCCTCCATGCGCTTTGCAACCTCGCGGCTCTCACCTTCCACCAGACTCATCACAGCCCTGGGCGCATAGTGGCGGTATTTCATTCCGGGGGCTTTGGGCGCCTCTTTGCTGTCCGCTCTAAGGATCGTCGGATCCGTATCCACCGCTCCCAGCACGCTGCACAACATCTCTTCGGTCACATAACCGGGGCGCAAGATCGTCGGCTCCGCTTCCGTAAAGTCCACGATCGTCGACTCCACACCGATCCCGACTTCCCCGCCGTCCAGGATCATGTCAATCTTTCCGTCCAGGTCTTCTTTGACATGTCTTGCAATCGTGGGGCTCAGATCGGAAGAGCACACGTCTGAACTCCAGTCACTAGCT
>CALDIE010000012.1 GCA_937901625.1 uncultured Lachnospiraceae bacterium | reverse complement strand
CAGTTCGTAGGCGCTCAGCGCACGGGAGGCGTTGAGGGCGTAGTTGGAGTTCTGGCTCCCTGCAGGATGCTGTTGTTTCCGAAACCGAGGATATCCAGGGGGATCAGGATGAGACAGAAAGAAAATACACTTAATAAAAAAGAAAGAAAAATGATTTTTTGAGTATGTTTCATCGTTAAGAATTCCCCTTACATATAAAAAATAATTGCCATAGAGCAGGATATGATCCGCAAAGACAGGTTATACAGTCTATAGTAATATTTTTTTAAGATAAAAACAAGGGAGGAGCGGTACAATATATAGGGAATAATACACGGAAGGCGCCCAAAATGGTATGAAACAGATAAAAGAATACTAGACGCTAGCGGCAATCTTTGCTATAATCGTTTAATAAATGGATGATTATGCGGTTTTTTGTGTGGAAAAAGATTTTCCCCGTAAACCGGAATCCGGAGAGGGGCGTTTGGATGGGATATTCGGTCATACAATTTTGTCCGGTGCTGCTGGGCGGAATGACTGCCGGAGTTTTCATCTGCAACTACACGGATGGGAAGCTTAAGCGGGTGCATCGAGTGACAGCCAAGCGGACACTGATCATAGCCGTGCTCAATACATTGTTGTGGTGCGGCGCGTTTTGGGTGTTTGGTTTTCAGTGGGTATCCTTATTATATGCGCTTGCTTCCACCGCGCTACTGGGTTTGTCCCTTGTGGATCTTGCTATCTTTGAGATCCCGCCGGAGTTTAATGTTTTTCTAGCGATACTTGGCGGTATCAGGATCCTGTTGGATCTGAAGCATTGGTATGAGTATATCATCGGCGGCTGTCTGGTAAGCGGGATATTCCTTTTGATCATACTGGTCAGCAAGGGAAAGGCTATGGGCGGCGGCGATATGAAGCTGATGGCTGCCGCGGGACTGCTGATCGGATGGAAGAAGATCCTGTTGGCACTTGCACTTGGAGCGGTCTTTGGCTCGGTGATCCACCTGACGCTGATGGCTGTCAGCAAGAAGGAGAAGGTGCTTTCCTTCGGACCGTATCTTTCGGCGGGGATCTATGTGTCGATCCTGTTTGGAGATCGGATGATAGGCGCGTATATGGATTATCTGAGCAGAGTGGCGGAAAGAGCCTATTTGGGTTAAGATGATGAGTCGGGTCTTAAACCCGGTTTATTATAAAAATTATTATTCTTAGAAAGGGGACAGCAAGGATGGCCAATAAATTTTTGTCTATCTATGTTGGTGCTGATGCGATCCGAATTGCTGAAATGCAGAAGAACAGCAACAAGACTGTTATTCTGACCAATGCTGCTGAGATTGCGACTCCCGGAAATGCCGTGAATGACGGTTATCTGATCGATATTACCGCGATTGCGGAGGCGATCAAAACTGCCATTTTCGGACGCGGATTTACCGCCAAGGATGTCATTTTCACAGTAAACAGTAAGAAGATCGCAAGTAAGGACATTGAAGTTCCTTACGTGAAGCAGAGCAAGAAGTTGCAGAGCATTCTGCAAGCAAACTCGGGAGAATACTTCCCGATGAGCAATGCAAACGATTATGCGTTCGCGTACTCTATTTTGGAGGACATGACCACGGATGAAGGCAGAAAGAACAGAGTTTCTGCTGTGGCAGCGCCCGCAGACTTGCTTCAGGGCTACTATGAGTTGGCTGACGATCTGAAGTTTAAGGTTGCCAGTATCGATTACTTCGGTAACTCTGTAATCCAGTTGCTCTCCATGCAGATGACCGAGGGTCATGTGGATCTGGTTTTGCAGATCGAAAAAGATGCGACGTTCGTAAACGTAATGAGAGGTAAGACACTGATCTTGCAGAGAAACGTGCCTTACGGTAAGAACGCCGTTATCAGCGCCTTGATGGATGTCAAGAAGATCTCTGAAAAAGACGCGAAGACATTGCTGTCGAACGAGATGCTGATGGATCAGCATGTATCTCCTGCGGAGTATGCCGAAACCGTGCGTTTTCTGGTACAGGGTATCGGACGAGTGGTTGAGTATCATCGTTCAAAGAATCCGGGAGCACCCCTTCAGGGCATCAAGATCTTCGGTGAAGGTTCCGCTATTGCCGGTATCGAGAAGATCTTGCAGCGTGAGTTGGGCGCACCGGTAGAACACTTTGAAACACTTTCCGGCGTTACCATCAAGGGACAGGCTGCCCTTACGGCAGAGGAAGTGTTGCGTTACCTGCCTAATATCGGTGCCGTGATCGATCCGATCAACTTGGAGATCGGCATGGAAAGCGCTGGACCGACGGTTGATAATGCCGATCTGATCAAGTACCTTCGTATCGTTCTTGGTGTTGCCTTTATAGGTATGGCCGGATGGACCGGATATACCGCGTATACGTATCACCAGGAGGTGAAGCGAGGAGAGGAACTGCAGGCTAAGATCGATTCCATGGCGTATCTGGATCAGTTAAAGATGGATTATGATAACGCTGTTTCGGAACTGGCTATCGTTAAGTCGTTTGAGGCATCCACGCACAGTGACAATGAGTACATCCTTACGTTTATTGCCGACTTGGAAGAGCTGTTACCGAATGATACGGTACTTTCCGGATTTACGGCTTCAGAGGGAGATATTAATTTTTCCGTTGAGAGCGGATGGCACACCACGACCAAGAACGAAGTGGCCGATGTAATGGTTGAGATCGGCGGACTTCCTTATGTTAGTAATTTCTGGATCCCGGAAGTGTTGGAAAACTATCAATATCGTTTTCTGATTGGTACGGATGAAGAGGGCAACGCTGAGTATTTGAGAGAAAAGCCCGATCTTGCGGCCGGAGAAGTGGAAGGCGAGACGGATTTTGTATTGTATACTCCTGGAGAAGAGCTGGAAGATCCCTCCTATGCGCAGTATATGGTCGTACGACTGACACAGACAACGTATGATGTAAGATTGCATATCGGGGCACCGGTAACAACAGATGAGGAAGGGGGTGTTCAGTAATGACACTTTCAGATAGAGACCGGAAGATCATTTTGATCTTATTGATTATCCTGGTGATCGTGCTTCCTTATATGTTTTATATTAAGGATACCCGAATTGATATCGAGACACAGAAGGGCAACAACGAAGCGCTTCAGACTAGAGTGAATGAACTGGAAGAGATGAAGACGCATGAGGTGGAGTGGACACAGGCTATCGAGGATATGCATGCGGAACGCGATGCGATCATCGCACTTTTCCCTGTAGATGTTAAGCCTGCGAACTACATCCAGTTCTGGTTAAATACCGAGTACTCTTCGGACTGGATCGTGGATGAAGAGACAGGTGTGATGGATCTGGAGTACCCGATGCTGATCAGCGACGTAACCTTCTCCGAGAATGTTGAGACCTCGATCTCGGATGAAACCATGGATACCGGATTTGTTGCGCTGACCAACACCTCCATGGTGACCTATACCTGTCGTTATGATGGTATCAAATACCTGCTTCAGTATCTGATGGATTATGAAGATCCGATGATCTTCCGCAACGTGACGATCGAATACGATTCCGATCTGGATCAGGTAGGCGGACAGATGATGCTGGCACAGTACGCAGTTCGCGGCGGCGACCGTGGTGAGCTTGAGCCGGTTAACATTAATCCTTCCGTGGATGATATGAGAGGCGGAGTGGCAGAGCAGGATGCAGGTATCTTCGGTAACAGTACGAAGTCCGATCCTCTTGGAACGGATGAGGATGTTAGAGGTAACACAGAGCCGGAAGTAACAGAAGACGGCACCGTGGTTGAGACTGTAAGTCAGGCTCAGTAAGCGGTAAATATCGATCATTTTTAGAAAAACAAATTTTACGGAAACCCTCTCCCTTCGGGGAGGGGGCGGAAGTGTATAAAGAAAGCACAACAGTTCTTAATAAGAGTTCTTTGAACAACATTTTGGTTATCCCCGGCACGGGATAGTGCATACGGAAAGGAATGCTATGAAAGAGCGGAAGATGAATGACAAGGGTTTGACATTGATCGAATTGGTCGTTGCAATTGCTTTGATGGCGATCATTTTTCTCCCTGTAATGAGTACATTCATAACGGGCGGACGTATCAACCGGAATTCAAGAAAGATGATGCTTGAGACGGAATTGGCCCAAACGATCATGGAAGGCTTCACGGACAAGACTTTTGAGGATGTGAAGTCCAATATTTCAAATCTCGGAGCAGCAACATTGTCCGGGAACAATGCCTTCAGCAATCTGGATGGCGGTTATTATAATGAAAAGGATAATGGCTCAAAGCTTACCTGGGCAACGGTGCAAAGTGATTCCGGTGTGAA
Source organism: uncultured Lachnospiraceae bacterium (assembly GCA_937901625.1). Taxonomy (GTDB): domain Bacteria; phylum Bacillota; class Clostridia; order Lachnospirales; family Lachnospiraceae; genus NK4A136. The sequence continues at coordinate 919 of CALDIE010000012.1, read as the reverse complement.
TCCCATCAGTATCGTACAGGTATCGGTGAGTGGAAATACATATAACAATATCAGTGTTGTGAGTGATAATTCCGTATCGCTCAATCAGGCGATCGGTTCTCATATGGTTACGGCGGCAACGCCCTGGCCGAAGGGGATCTACGGAACGGCTGAAGGTACCGGAAAGATCGCGGCGATCGTTTATACCGGATTGGAGAGAGAAGGGTATCATTATGATGCTGTGGTTACATTCCTTCCCATGGCGAAGTCGGCGTCGGACCTGTACTATTCCTATTCGGTAGAGGTTGCGTTATATGAATATGATCCGGAGGATGAAACGTCACACTTTGTAAACAGAAACTTGTCGATCAGTTCCGGAATATTGAACGAGTAGTAAGGGAGGATAAATGAAGATGAAGAAAGGAAATAACAGAGGCGCGGCACTTGTTTCCGTAGTTATTGCGATCACCTTTATCGGTATCTTGGCTACTTCGATGCTTTATATGGCCTATATGAATTACCTGACGAAGGCAATGCGATATCAGGCAACGGATACTTTCTATACAGATGAGTTCGCATTGGATGATCTGGGATCCAGTATCCGGCAGGTGGCTGCTTCAGCCACTACCCTGGCACAGGCGAAGAGCAATATCAGCACCAGCGTTGGTATGACATCCTTAGGCGGCAAGACGGTTTATACACCTTCTGATGTGAATAGTCTGATCACGGTTGCAAGCAATCTTGCAAGCGTATCGATAAATTGCGCAACAGAGGGGTATGCCACCGGTAACCCCGCATATAATACGTATGTAGTCAGCAGCAACTCCATCACGTTAAGAGATCTTGTGATCACATCCACTACCGATGATGGGTATACCAGCACGATCACGACCGATATGGTGATCACTTTCCCTCCGGTGGGAGATCAGAACTATTCCAT
>CALDIE010000011.1 GCA_937901625.1 uncultured Lachnospiraceae bacterium | reverse complement strand
TTATCTAAAACCGTATATATTTGTATAGCAATTTGTGGAATAAACAACAAAATAGAAGGTTTTAAATGTTTCTTTAATTCTATTTTTTTTACGATAACTATATACTTTTTAATATCTAAAAATAATCCATTACCACCACAGCATTTTATAGAATGATAAATTATGGAATATTCTTTCCCTCTTTTTGTCCCTTCTTCTATTATACAATGAATATCATTACAAACCTTTACACCACATAACAGGCATAAATAAGGTAATGGACCTTTTTTAAGACAATATATACAACATCCATTTGTCATATTAAAAAAATCAATACCACTTTCAGGTAAATTTATTATTTTGAATTCAGGTAATTCTTTGTCTTCATAGCCTTCGCCGTATTGATCGACATCGATAAGTGTCTGCGGATGGAGGATACGAAAACCGACGGCAAAGGCCTTCTGTTCCATGGAAAGCCCCTGTTTAAAGATATCCCTAAAGGTATCCCTGGCACTGTGTCCGATCGCTAAAACCACCTGCTGACAGGGGAGGGTCTCCTTCCCGTCCCGGGTATTTACGATAATGGCGTTAACCGAACCGTTTTCTATCACAAAGGACTCAAAGCGTGTCCGGAAACGAAACTCAGCGCCTAAAGATATCATATGTTCGCGCATATTGCGGACAACGGTCCTTAAGCGGTCTGTTCCGATATGGGGATGGGCATCATAGAGAAGATCCTCCCCGCCTCCGTGCTCGGAAAAAATGCGGAGCATCTCCGTGATCGCCCCGGTTTTATCTTTTACCTGGGTATAGAGTTTCCCGTCTGAAAAAGTGCCGGCACCGCCCTCTCCGAACGAAACATTGGATTCCGGATCGATTTTTTCACCCGCCCAAAAGGCGTCTACTTTCTTACAACGGATATCTACCGGATCTCCGCGCTCAATTACCAGAGGTTTATAGCCTGCCAGACTTAAGTGATAGGCACAAAACAATCCGGCCGGTCCACTTCCGATGATCACCGGACGATCGTCTGTTCCCGGCGTTTTTGAGCAAAGGGAAATCGCATTGGGGGTGACCGGTTTGTATTCATTTACATGAACGTTTTTTCGCCTGGATGAGAGGATCATTTTTTCCGTGGCGGGAGTACGAAGCGTAACAGCCACACTGAATACATAATAAAGATCCGGTTTCGTTCTGGCATCCAGAGAGCGTTTAAGGATCCTGATCTCTGCTATCTCTTCTTTTGAAACGGAAAGTATTTTTCTTACTTTTTCCCTAAGGAGCTTCTCTCTGTCCCTCAAAGGGAGGGAGAGTTTTATCTGATCGATCTTAATCATTTCAAACCTTCTTTTTGCAAGATATCATCGGCAGCTATTCGTCCGCTTAAAGCGGCAAAATGCAGATTATATCCGCCGCATTTGCCGGCAACATTTAAGATCTCTCCCGCCAGATAGAGGTTCTGTATATGTTTTGCTTCCATGGAAGACATAACATCGGAAAGAGGAACCCCGCCGGTGGAGATCTGCGCATGTTTATAACCGTTTAAATTGTCAATTTTAAATGAGATTTCTTTAAGATCACCAAGGATCTTTTCCAGATCCTTCTCTCCCATGTCGCTTACATAAGGATCACACCGGTATGCAGCATCATGCAGTGATCTGGATAAGAGACCATCGGCGCACTTTTTAGGAAGAAGCCCGGACAGTACATCGGATACTCTCCCGTTTTTAAAACGAAGGTATAAGTCTTTTGCCGTATTCGTAAGCACAGACTCATCCAGATACGGAAGGAAATCAACCGCAAACCGGTAGTTGATCTTTTTGGGATCTGCGATATAACGGGTCAGTTGAAAAACGGGGATACCGGATAAGCCAGAGTCGATGATCTGCAGCTCTCCGCTCTCTTTCGCGATACATACCTCTTCCCGGTATAAGGTAATACCTGCGTCTATACGAACGCCTGCCATTTTTTTAAGGTCTGTGTCATCGCAAAAAGCCTGAACCAGCGCGGGATGCGGCCATACCCAGCCAAAAGAAAGATCTTTTGTGATACGGTAGCAGTTTTTGCCTTCCTCTCCGTAAATCCCGGCTTTACCGCCACCGGCTAAAAGGACATAGGTATATCCGCTATAGGTCTTACTTTCATTTTCCCCGGAGTACAGTGCGGTAACCTGACTTTGAACGGTAAATACTTTGTTGTCTTTATGGATACCATTTACAAAATGACCGGTATAAAAGGTTACATTCGCATCTTTTGCAAAAAATAAAAGGGCATGTAATATACTTTGCGTCCGGTTGGAAACCGGATACAGACGATCATCTTTTTCCTTAAGAAAGAGACCTAAGGATTCAAAAAACGAACGGTTGGATAAAAAGTCCCCGTTTTGCTCATGGTTTAATATTTCATTTAAAAGCAAGGGCTCATCTGTCAGATAGTCCCCGGTACGTATCAGTGTATTGGATATATTTCCCTTGCCATTACCGGTAAGAAGGATCTTATTGCCGGCTTGTGCCTGTCTTTCAAATACATCGACACAAAGACCTTTACGGCCTAATTCCACAGCGGCACATAAACCGGCCATACCTCCGCCGATGATCGCGATTCTGGTAGTATCTGCGTTCAATACAATGCACTCCTTTAACGGTCATCAAGTAAATTGAAATGCTCTGCCACTCTGCCGATCGTTGAGCCAAGGGGAAGCTCATAGAGCGTATAATCGTTTAAAATATTCATCTTAAGGGCGAAGATGATATAAACGCTAAGACCGATGATCGAAAGAACGATAAACTCTGCCAATGCCGGCATAAAGAGGGCAAAAAGTAAATGTAATAAAAATACAACCAGCGCGGTGATCGCGGCATCTATAAAAGGGTATACCAGAACTTCCCCTGTATGAAGCCTGAAACCGGTATAACGGATCAATGCAGATAAGATACACGCAATGGAAAATACGCCTGCCAGGAGTAAAGAGATAACATAACCGTACAAACCTAAAGACCAGACATTTGAAAGCAAAAAGCCGAGTCCGGTATTTAAGAGAAATCCGATCAGTCCGATAAAGAACAGGGTTGTGAATTTACCGATGTAGAGTAATACGATCACCAGAACCAGTAATATGGAATAGATCACGGGTCCTAAACAACCTGCCCGAAAGAGCCGGACAGCCAGGGCGGAATCCACGCCACACAAGCCCTTTAAAAGCGGCGATGTCGCCGAGAGCATCATGATCGAGCAGAATAATGTCGTCAGAGTGGCATTTTGTAACAGTGTCTGGATATGAATATTAAATTCCATACGGTCATTGTTGATGTAGCAGACCCGTAAGGGGTAATGTTCGTTGATGGTTAAAAAGGCGGGGATCAGCATCGGCAGCAGAAAGGCTGTGATCATAAGACCAAAAACTCCGCTTTGATAGCCGCTTAATGCTGCCATGGCATTTTCTTCAAGTTCCATCTGCAGCAGTTTCAAAAAGACGGGAACTGCCACAAAAAAACATAAAAGCGTAAATGAATAGGATACGCTCTGGGTGGAAAGCCGTATCCAGAGATTCTCAAGACGCTTGTTCTTATCTTTTGCGGCGGATTTTCCGGTCGCGTAAATAAGACGGATCGTCATATAGATCATAAGGATCATGCCGGCAAACGCACCGATCGATACCGATAAAACGATGCCGGCGGCTCTGTATCCGCGATAGATGTCAGGATTCTGTAAAAGCGCAGCCACTCTCTCGCCCTTTTTATTAAAGACTCCGGAGAACAGGACCAGTGACAGAAATACGATGATCTGGCGTACCAAAAAGACCATTGTCAGCTCCTTATCCCTGGATATCGCTTTTCGAAAAGCCCGAAGGATCAGGTAGACAAAGTCAAAAAACAGTAAGGAACAGAATATATACAGCATCAAGGTCACATTATGGCCAAAGAACAGGGCTTTTGAGAGGGTGTTTCCGGCAAATAAGGTGACCAATAAAACCAGAAGACAATACCCCAGACACCATGCAAAAGAGTTTCTGAGTAACTGTCTTATCTTTCGGAACTGTTTTTTTTCATAACGGTTGCGGATCTGGTCTTCCAGACAAAGACACATTCCCACGGGAAAAACAAACAGGGAGATGAAAAACCACTGTGATCCGGAGAACAGGGTACCGAGGCTTTGCGTATCCAGTGTATGGACGATCAGAAGGACACTTGCGATCGTAAAAGTGATCGCGAGATAAGCCTGCGAGCGCCGGATGTTTAACGCATGCAATTCCTGCACCTGTCTGGACGCGCCGGTATAAGATTTTTTTCTTTTTTTCGGCTTCTTTTTTCCGGTATTTGAAGCTGTGGATCTGTTTGTTTTTTTAATCTGATCGCTCATCTTATTCCCCTTTAAGTTACATATCCCTTGTGTATCCCAAAGCAGTAAGGATCTCTTCCTGCTTTTCCTCCATACGTAATCGCTCCTCTTGTTCTTCGTGATCGTATCCGAGCAGATGAAGAGCGCTGTGGGCTACCAGAAAACAGAATTCTCTCTGACGGCTGTGTCCGTAATTATGTGCCTGTTCGTATACTTTCTCTATACAGATCATCATCTCTCCGAGCAACAAAAGCCTGCTTTCCGGATCGTAATAATCCGCTGTATACGCATCACTTAAGAAGGAAAAATCACCTTCTTTTTCAAACGGGAGGTTCGGAAAAGATAATACATCCGTAACGCGGTCAATACCGCGTGCTTTACAGTTGACTTTTTGGATCTCCTCTTCATCTACGATATAGATAGCCACTTCACCGTCGCAAGGACAGTTATGGGTTTCAAAAGTATACTGTACTACTTTCCGTGCTTTTTCTTTTACATCTTTTAAAAAGTCGGCATGAAGATCGGGATTTTCCGTATCATCTTCCCAATATAGTGAAATATTCATATCTGTCTTAAACTCCTTATTCGGACGTATTATCGGTGTTTGGGTTTACGATTGTTTGTTGTATTCTTTCTCTTTTCGTAGCGCTCGTACTCTTCCACGATCTTCATAACGAGCGGATGGCGGACCACATCCTTGCTCGTTAAAGTTACAAAGGAGATCCCTTCTACTTTGGAGAGGACCTTGACGGCTTCTTCGAGCCCGGACATCATGCCGGGGGGTAAATCTTTTTGTGTCATATCACCCGTTATAACGGCTTTGGATCCGAACCCTAAGCGGGTTAAGAACATTTTCATCTGTGCCGGCGTGGTATTTTGCGCTTCATCCAGAATGATAAAGGAGTTATCGAGGGTACGTCCGCGCATATAAGCAAGAGGAGCTACTTCGATCAGCCCCTTTTCCATATTTTTTTGAAAAGCCTCCGCTCCCATAATCTGGTAAAGAGCGTCATACAGAGGGCGCAGATACGGATCTACTTTGCTTTGCAGATCGCCGGGTAAAAATCCCAGTTTTTCACCGGCTTCAATGGCGGGGCGGGTTAAAATGATCCGGTTGATCTCCTCTCTCTTAAAAGCCGTGATCGCCATAGCCATGGCAAGATAGGTTTTTCCGGTTCCTGCCGGTCCCGTTCCGAATACGATCATATTATCGCGTATCGCGTCAACATATTCTTTTTGCCCGGTGGTCTTGGGCTTAACGGGTTTACCGGATATGGTCCGGCATATGGTATCCTCTTCAAGAGTAAGCAGCATATCCTCGCGGTCGGACTTAGCCAGCTCCAGACCGTATTCAACCTTATGGGCTTCCAGAGAACCTTCATTTTTGGAGATTTCCATCAGATCCACAATAAGGCGTTTTGCTTTTTTGACATTTTTTTCCTGCCCGAAGATCCTTAGTTTTCCTTCCCTGTCGGTAATATCGATCAATAATTCATCTTCAAGCCTATGTATATACTGATCAAAAGTACCGAACAGGCGGTGAATCTCTTCATCGCTTAATTCCAGGCTTTCTTCATAGGTAGAGTTAGACATTCAAAAGTCCTTTCTGTTTGCGGTATCAGTCGAAACGCGCCAAAACAATCTTATTTTTTTGGACCGGTTCCGAAGATATTGTAACGGCTTCTTTTAGAACCGGTAATGCTTCGGTAAACTTTTTATGATCGTTGTAAAAGACCTTTGCGATCCTTTCACCGGCTTTTATGGGATCTCCGACTTTCTTATCAAAGACAAGCCCTACGGAAAGGTCGATGGAATCGGTCTTAACTCTACGGCCGCCGCCTAATAAAAGGGATACATTTCCGATCGAATCGCAGCGGATAGAGGAAATAAAGCCGTCATTTTCAGCACAAAAATCATAAGTATGGGTGCTTGTTTCAAAACGTTCCGGGTGATATACATAGTCGGGATTGCCGCCCTGTGCCGCGACAAAGGCAGCCAGCCGATCCAGAGCCTTTCCGGAACGGATCGCCTCCTTTAACAGACTCTCAGCGCTCTCTTCGTCCTTAGCCAGACCGGAGAGTAAGACCATCCTGCTCCCCAACGCCATCACCAGTTCGGTAAAATCGGCGGGACCGTGACCGTTTAGCGTGTCGATCGCTTCCATTACTTCAAGTGTATTGCCTACGGCATAGCCTAAAGGCTGATCCATATCCGTGATCAGCGCGGACATTTTACGTCCGGCGTTTTTTCCGATCTTAACCATTTCTTTTGCCAAAGCCACGGCGGCATCATAATCCTTCATAAAAGCGCCGCTGCCGCACTTAACATCAAGGACGATGGCGTCGGCTCCGGAAGCCAGTTTTTTGCTCATGATCGAACTTGAGATCAGGGATAATTGATCTACGGTAGCCGTAACATCCCGGAGAGCGTATAATTTCTTATCGGCAGGGGCTAAGTCTTTGGTTTGCCCTATGAGGGCAATACCGATATCTTCAATCTGCTTAATAAATTCCTCCGTAGTAAGGGATGTCTGAAATCCCGGAAAACTCTCCAGTTTATCGATAGTTCCGCCGGTATGACCGAGACCGCGTCCGCTCATCTTGGCAACCTTACAACCGACGCTCGCAACCAAAGGAGTCAGCACAATACTGGTCTTATCACCCACGCCGCCGGTAGAATGTTTATCTGTCTTAACTCCGGAGATACCGGACAGATCCAATACATCACCGCTGTCTCTCATGGCAAGGGTTAAGGCAAGTGTTTCCTTTTGTGTCATATTCTGAAAACAGACAGCCATCATCATGGCGGACATCTGA
>CALDIE010000010.1 GCA_937901625.1 uncultured Lachnospiraceae bacterium | reverse complement strand
ACACTCTTTCCCTACACGACGCTCTTCCGATCTTTATTGCAGGTATGATAAGCCTTGGGACCTTCCTCCCAACAGGTTGCTACGGCACACTTCACGGCAGGATATTTTTCTTTGATATAGTTTGTTAACTCGGCGTCCATGTAATAGGATCCGGTCGACTCAGGATAGAATCCGAAACACTCAAAGAACTTTCCGAACACATCATCAACAATGCTCTTTTTATCCTCCATGGAGAACATCCAGATACAGAAATCCTTGGTCTTGTACTTCTCGCGGAACTCCTTGCAGGGAAGTCCCAAAAGTGACAACGCAATCTCATCACCGTATTTCTCATGATGCTCCTTGGCGATCTCTATGGCCTCTTCATTAAAGAGACTGGCATACGTCATCTGGATCGTGGTCTTTAACCCGTTTTTATGAGCTGTCTCCTGTTGAAACTTGAAGATATCAAGCGACTCTGTCAAAAGAGCCTTTCTTCCGATGTCTTCCGCCTTGCCCTGACCGGTCACTTTCTCCGCGTACTCCGGAACCATCTCCGGCCGGTGAATGATATTCACCACAAACGTTTTTTCCATTTTTTGTTATCCTCTCTTTGTTGATTGTTCACTCGTTTTCAATAAGGGCTTAACCCTTTGTGGATCCGCTGGTAACACCTTCCACGTAATATTTCTGCATCAGGACAAACAGAATGGAGATCGGGATCGATATAATGATTCCGCCTGCGCAGAATACGGAGAAGTATTTGTTGATCAGGTTCTTTCCAAGCATATTGTAAAGACCGATCGCAACTGTCCAGTTCTGTGAGATACCTGCGTTCAGCATCAGTTTAGCGAATACAAAGTCACCCCACGGTACCAGGAAGGAACAGATAACCTGATATACGATGATCGGCTTACACAGAGGAAGGATCACCCGGGTAAAGATCATCAGCTCATTGGCGCCTTCCAGTTTTGCCGCCTCACGAAGAGACGCCGGGATCGTGTCCATAAAGCCTTTTACGATCAGGTACCCCAGACCGGAACCGGCGGAGTAAACGATGATCATACCGATATGGCTGTTTGTCAGATTTAACGCCTTCATGATGAAATAGATCGCGATCATGGAAAGCACACCGGGGAACATGTTTAAGATCATGGAAAAACTCATCAAAGCCTGTCTCCCCTTAAAACGCATGCAGCTGAATGCATAGCTGGTCATCAATACAAATACGGTTGAGATGATGCAGGTAAAGATCGCGATTACAAGCGTATTCCAGAACCACCTTCCGTACTGTACAACGGAGTCCGGCTCAAACAAAACCTGTTTAAAATTGGCCATCGTCCAATGCTCCGGGAAGAAATGCGCGATATTGATTCCCTTGTTTGTACTGAACGCGGTAACGATCAGCCAGAGGATCGGGATCAGCCATATCACGGACAGGATCAGCAGTAAGAGGTTCTTAAAGACAGCAGCGATGGCGTTTTTACGTTTCATTCCCATCTTTTCGTTAACCTGCGTATTAACTTTAATTTTTTCGCTCATTATTGGTAATCCTCCTCTCTTCCTCCTGCCATCACTCTCGAATAGGATACAAGGGTGAATACCACACAGATAATAAATACGATGATACCGATCACGGATGCCATCTTGTAGTTGTAATACTCATTCGTCAGTCGGAAAAGCCAGGTAACCAGAAGGTCTACTTCTTTCGCGTTGGAATTGGCTAACTGCTGGTTTGTGGTGACATATACATCCTGCGTCAACAGATAGATTACATTAAAGTTGTTGATATTCTTTACGAAATCCGTGATCAAAGCCGGTCCCTGCACGACCATGACATAAGGCATCGTGATCTTCCAGAAAATCTGCCTGTTGGTAGCGCCGTCGATCCTTGCACTCTCCATCTGATCTTCCGGAGCGTTCATCAAAACGCCGGTTGCGATCAGCATCTGATAAGGAACTCCGACCCAGATATTGATCAGGATGATCATCACATGTGCCCAGCCGGGTTTTGTTAAGAACGGGATATAACTGTAGCTGGATCCGAGTATACCGATATGCTTTAACCAGTCTGTCAAACCGATGTTGGAACAGATCGTATTGACGATACCTTGATCACCGAAGAAGTTTCTTACCAGCAGAAGGGTAACGAACTGCGGAACAGCGATCGCAATGATAAAAAGTGTTCTCCACATTTTCGGGAACTTCACTCCCTTACCGTTGATCAGTTTTGCCAGGAGAATACCGCCGATAAAACAGGTAAATGTTGCCAGGAAGGACCAAACCAGCGTCCAGATTAAGATCCTCCAGAACGCGTAACTGAATGTGATCGTCATCGACTGTCCTACGAAGAGGTTCTTAAAGTTGATCCATCCCACCCAGGTAAACAGATCATTGGGCGGCATATGTCCCTGATCGTAGTTGGTAAAGGCGATCGCCACCAACACAAGGATAGGAAGGATGTTCATAAGAACAACGCCCATTGCGGGTAATGTGAGCATCGTTATATGGAAACGATTTCCCAACATCTCTCTTAAGTCTTCTTTAAAGGTGTTTATGTGTTTCCCCTGCTCTGCGCGCACCTGCAAAGCATATGCCCTTCTTAAATTCCCGATGTAATACAGAATAAAACAGAAGATCAGGAATATTCCGATGATACTGTTAAGCAGTATCAGGAAGGAATTGTCATAATCATTTACGGTTGTCGTCATGGTGAGCGGATCAAATGTTTGGGAAAATTTTTCTGTTCCCAGTGTACCGAATTTAGCAAGATTCGGTATCACATAAACGATCATTGCCAATATGTAGCAGATCTCCACCAATGTGATCAGAATACCTTTCAATATCTGCTTTCTGGCAAAGCAACCCATTCCCATGACAAGAAGGGAACTCTTAACCGCCCAATCTCCCTTTGTAAAAGCATTCCCAAGGAAGGAAAAGTAGTCCTTGAACGACTTTTTGAATGCATCTCTCTTTTCTTTTTTCTTTAGTGCCTTCGCGACCTGTTTTACAGTCTTCGCCATCTCTCTTCACCTCTTTAAGTGCACTTCGTTTTTGTTGTCAGTTTGTTGCCTGAATTGTTGTCGTCGGGGGTATAAAAAGAGCCTCATATGCCGTTTACGCTGTAGAAACATCGACATATGAGGCTCTCTGATCATAGCCTTTTTATAACTGTGTAAATGTATGATTTATTGTGCCGGTGCGGTAATACCTTCTACTGCTGTATCCAACAGGGTCTGCATATCAATACCATCCGGATTTCCGCTGGCAAGGATCTCACCGAGTGTTGCAGCGGGATCCCAGAAGTTGCCACCCACACGCTGAGGAACAGCGTAGGATGCCTGCTGTGCAAGTGCTGCGATCGCAGGTGCGGACTGTACTGCATCGGATGCTGCTGCATTGATATTGGACGGTCCCAATT
>CALDIE010000009.1 GCA_937901625.1 uncultured Lachnospiraceae bacterium | reverse complement strand
GCCGCGTACCTGGAACTGAGCACATCGACGATCGTCCCCTTCTCATCCCTCTCTGCCTCCACTCTCTTATGCTCCGTGATATCTCTGAAAGTCAAAAGGCACTTATCCTCCATCCCCTGCATGTAGGGAGGTCTGAAGGCGATCACAGACATCCAGTTTAACTCCGAATTCAGGCTGCTGTTGTATTCCCTTCCGACATGATCGGTATATTCATCGAATGCCTTATCGAGATACGACAATTCAAAGGTCTTTTTGAAATCCCGCTTTTGCTTTCTGTCCGGGATCAATTCGAGTACGATATCCTGCAGGGTTTGATAATCACCGTTTCCCGGAATTCCAAAGAGCAGTTTATCCTCTTTGACGGTCTCATATGTACCTTCCTCGAGGTTTAAAAGATATACGGATCGGAAAATATTGCTAAGAGACGCGAGGATCGCCTTATTCTCCTTTTCCTTGCGGTTTAGGGCGATCTCGCCGTCCACATCCCGTTCCGTACAAACGATTTTTTCCGCAATGCCAATATCTCTTAACTTCTGAAAACGCATCTCTGTCCAGCGGTATTCCTCTATTCCCTTCCTGTATTGAAAAGCATAATCTCCCTTTTCAAGGTTCTCAAGGATACGGTTGGGTTCAAGATACTCTGCCAGAAGATCCCGGTCCTCAGGATGCGCCGATGCCAGCACCACATCCCGCTTCCATTCGCCAAAGTCCACCGGGTGGTGATACACCGTTTCCTGTTCCCACTCCGACGTCCTTTTCTCACCGAGCAATTCCGTAACATTCCGGTGCCTGATGTCGACCAGATACATATTCAGATAGGATCTGCCAAGGATCGCAAAAATCTTCTCGCGCTCCTCTTCCTCCTCATCATCAACGTGATTGGTCAAAAGAAAGGCAAACGCTCTCTTCCCGGCACTCCAGACCACCTTGCTGACCGTTACATTCTTTCTCGCTCCAAACCTGGTATGATCGGCATAGTAATGGTAATTCTCGCTTAAACCGCAATGAGCCACCGCCTGTTTATAATCCTCTTCGCTCCATACCAGGGAAAGATCACTTCCCGGGTGCGCGTTGGTCATCAGTGTCACATAATGGTTACAGTAAAGGATCTTTTCGTCACGCTCGTCCACCACGAAAAGCGCCACATCCTCTGCGTTATCCAGAATATTCAATAACCCCCATAGTTCATTCATGGTAACCCCTTTCTCTTATTCATCTTTCGTCCTGAGAACTTCGATCAGATATTCATACACTCTCTTAGCGCTTGAAATGCTCAACGTCTCCTTGGTCGTATGGATATCCCGCATATCCGGTCCCATACTCACTCCGTCAAAGCCATCGATCTTAACCGCGAAAGCACCGCATTCCAGACCTGCATGGATCACATCCACCACCGGCTCCTTATGGTACATTTCGCGATATACAGCCACCATTTTATCCCTGAGAGGCGATTCCTCGCGGTATTCCCACTCCGGATAGGAAGCGGAGATCGTGACCTCCGCGCCAAAACACTCTCCCAAAGCCGCTACCTTGTCCCTAAGGTCATCTGCCGCCGTACGGATCATGCTGCGCAGTTCAAAGGAAGCCTTTACTTCCTTTCCGTCATCCTCTAAAACGCCCAGGTTTAATGATGTTTCCACCAGACCATCCACGGTAGCGCTCATCGACTGCACGCCGTCCTGTGCCAACAGAAGGAAGGATAAAAGTCTCTTCGTCTCCTCTTTTGTATAAGAAGTCACTGTCTCCATAGGTGCGGCTGTCGCCTTACTTGCAGCGCATGCCATCTCCAAACATAAGCTTAAATTATCGTCTTTTTTATGATATTCATGCTTAAGGATCTGCTCGATCTTTAAGATCTTTTCCCGCAAAAGCTGTTGTTTCTCTTTCCGGATGTAGAAAGAAGCCTTTGCGACATTCGGGATCGCGTTGCATTTCGTACCGCCCGTAATCTTATCTATTCGCAACTCTACATCCTTTTGCACTTCATATAAGGCCCGCGCCAGAACTTTTATGGCATTCGCCCTTCCCAGGTGGATCTGAACGCCTGAGTGTCCGCCCAAAAGTCCTTCCACGGAAAGTGATTCGCCTACCCAATCCTCTGTATCCTGCGCCCTTCTCTCAAGCGGCAAGGAAGCCGTCACGCGCACGCCGCCGGCACATCCAACGGTGAAAATCCCTTCATCTTCCGAATCGATATTGATCATTCGTTTTCCCTTTAAATGGGAAGGGTCAAGTCCTAACGCGCCATCCATCCCAACCTCTTCGTTGGTGGTGATCAGCACTTCCAGTGCAGGGTGTTCCAGACTGTCATCATCCAAAATCGCCATCGCGTATGCCACCGCGATCCCGTCATCTCCGCCCAGACTGCTGTCCTTAGCGTAGAGCGTATCTCCCTCCACGCAGAGTTTCAGCGGCGTCGTGTTCATATCCACCGCCGGATCGTTATGAACCGCGACCATATCCATATGTCCCTGCAAGATCACAGTGGATTCATTTTCATAGCCTTTCGTTGCCGGCTTGTATATAATCACATTCTTCTGCTCATCCTGTACATAGGAAAGGTTGTGCTCCTTAGCGAACTTCACCAGATGGCTGCTGATCTCGTCGATATGATAGGATCCATGCGGAATCCCTGCTATCTCTTCAAAAAAGCGAAATACATTTTGCGGCTGTACACCTTCTAATACTCTTTCACTCATTTTTCTTTGCCCTCACCGTTTTCTTTATAATATCTTTTTATATCATGTTTTGCAGGTTCCAAGGTAAAATCCTCATTCAAGCAGACTTGATCCGGATTTTGTACCTTTTGACCCTGCTATCATATCATCTCTCCACACTTCATATAAGACCATATCCCGTCGGATCCCGTCCGAACACATCACGGCGTCTGCCTTTTTATACGGCTTTGCGCCCCCTTTTCCGTGGCTAAACATGGATGCTTTATTATCTGCCATAATTTCCAGAACGATCCGGTCCACCGGAAAATTGTCAAAGACATAACGGTATCCGACCACGGAAATCTCTCCACCGAGTCCCAGTCCTACACAGTCATCTTCCCCGATAAAGCTCCCGAACTCGATCTGTCTTTCCTCTTCTCTCATATCTTTTAAGACCATGCACCCAAAAGGTCTGTCATTTTCACGCAAACAACAGACATAGTGATACACTTTGCCTGTCTGCACCTGTTCTCTGTAGTATTTTTCCTGTTCGGAAAGACTGATCTTTTCGCGATAGATATAGTTTGAACGAACACGATCTTTGTTTCTCCAATTGACGATCATCCCGCAATCTTCAAATTCCATCTTTCGAATTGCGATCCGTTCTCCATATACGACATAATTTGTGCTCATGCCCATTCTCCGTGTTGGCTTCTTACAAGTATGCATAGATATGTACGATGCTACCCTATAGGGTTTGCAAGATATCTTCTAATGCTTATATCTTCTAATGCTTGTATCTTCTTAATTCTTATATCTTCTTATACTTACAGCTTACCATAAATTCTTTCTTCTTTATACTGTTTTTACGCGGAGGGAAATTGAGATTAAAGTGTCTACCGGTATTTTTTAACATTTCCATGGGATTACACTATCGGCGGTTTTCGGACCACTCTGAGAGGTTATTCATCGGATATACGCCAACCCCACGGCAACCAAAAAAAACACCGCCGGAAATCCTCCCGACGGTGTTGATCTGCTCATATACAAGAATCGATGCTTATACTATCCGGATCCGGATTAAGCGATCTTGCTCTTTGCCAGCTCAGCCAATGCAGCAAATCCTTCAGCATCATTAACTGCCATATCTGCCAGCATCTTACGGTTGATATCAACCTCCGCAAGCTTTAAACCATACATAAACTTGCTGTAAGAAAGTCCGTTTAATCTGGCTGCAGCGTTGATACGAGCGATCCAGAGCTGTCTGAACTGACGTTTTCTCTCCTTACGTCCTGCATAGGAAGAAGCCAATGCTCTCATTACGGACTGCTTAGCTACACGATACTGATTGGATCTTGCTCCCCTGTAGCCCTTTGCAAGCTTTAATACTCTGTTATGCTTTTTCTTGGCATTTGCGCCACCTTTAATTCTTGCCATTTTAATTACCTCTTTCCTGATCTGTATTGAAAGTTGCTTTTCCTACTTAGATGTAAGGCAGGATCTTCTTCATGTTGCTTACGTTTGTCTTATCAACTACGATATCCTGTCTCAGTCCGCGCTTTCTCTTGGTAGACTTCTTTGTTAAGATATGTCTCTTATAAGCCTTATTGCGAACCAGCTTACCCGTTCCGGTCTTCTTAAAGCGCTTCGCTGCTGCTCTGCTTGTTTTCATCTTAGGCATAGTTTTGTCCTCCGTATTTCTTAAATATTTCTTCTTACAATCTATTTCAACCAAAAAGACTTATTTCTTTTCAGCTAAAAACATCGTCATGCTGCGACCTTCCACCTTGGGTGCCTTGTCAACAACAGCCACATCCGAAAGCGCAGCTGCAAAATCATCCAGGATATGCTTGGAGTTAGCCATGTGCGCCATCTCTCTTCCACGGAAACGCAAAGTAATCTTGACGCGGTTTCCCTTTTCCAAAAACTTTCTGGCGGCAGCAACCTTGGTATTTAAATCGTTGGTATCGATATTCGGGGAAAGACGGATCTCCTTGGTCTCGGTAATCTTTTGCTTCTTCTTGGATTCCTTTTCCTTACGCTTCTGCTCATAGCAAAACTTTCCGTAATCGATGATCCTGCACACAGGCGGTTTTGCGTTCGGAGCGATCATTACCAGATCCAACTCTGCCTCATCCGCTAACTTCTGTGCCTCCTGAATGGACATGATTCCTAACTGCTCACCTTCCGCACCTGTTACACGTACTTCCGGCACTCTGATTTGCCCGTTGATAAGATTGTCGCTAATGGCCTTATACCTCCGCTTTCTGGACTGTCATGTCATCTGTGGTCACAAACTCTGCAACCGTCAATGACGTAAAAAAGTGGATCACAAGAATGCGATCCACCACAACATACAACCTACACGCCGATCTCTGTCGGTCTTCGGAAAATATGAACACCTGAAACTCTGTCGTCGCAGGGTGAGAGTGGATACTCTGCTTTCTTGTCACGTGCCTGTCGTATACACATACTCCACACACAGAAGTTAATTTACCATATCCCCGAGTCAATGTCAAGCATATATCAGTGAATTTCCGATCATATTTATGCAGATAACACTATTATCAATTATAGATTTATCGATTCAATGTAAACTTCGTGCTTTCATAAACCATTACCACCCCTACCTGCAAACTGCAAGGACATCCTCCCAGCGCATGGTACCTCCGAACAGTGCCAGCGCCGAGCCGATGGTAACATTTACCTTTCCCCGGCCCAAAACTCTTAACCTTTCAAGATCCTCATCGCTGTGAACCCCTCCGGCATAAGTAACCGGGATTCCGTCATACCTGCCTAAGAGACCGGCAACCCCCTCTTCAATACCGGACGCTTTTCCTTCAATATCAACGGCGTGAACCAGATATTCTGCGGCATACTTTTCGAGTTCTTTTAACAGACGGATTGAAAGCACTTCCTCTGTAAACTTTGACCAGCGGTCGGTCACGATGTAGTACTGTCCGTCCGCCCCCTTTCGGCACGAAAGGTCAAGCACCAGCCTGTCCCTTCCCACAGCGGAAAGTATTTTATCAAGGTGCTCATAATTGATCCGTCCATCCTTGAACACGTAGGATGTGACAATCACGCAAGACGCCCCTGCTTCGATAAATTCCAAAGCGTTATCCGGATTTATGCCTCCACCGACCTGCAGTCCCCCGGGATACGCCCGCAGAGCCGAGAGCGCCTGTTTCTTCGTATCCTCGTAACCTTCCGTCCCCACACCGTTTAAAAGGATCACATGACCGCCTTTTAATCCGTAGAACTTGTAAAACTCAGCAAAGAATGCCGCATCCTGATCGGACACAAAATTCTCCCTTGCAAGCGTCCCGTTTAACGAACCTCCGACGATCTGCTTTACCTTACCGTTATGAATATCGATACAGGGTCTGAATTCCATCCAGGTTTCTCCTTATAGAATCTGTTCCGCTTATGCCTCAGCGCATCATTCTTCCGTGCCGGTTGATGCACCGGCCATGGTTCCAAGCACAGGGTCTACTGCAAAATCATCCAAAGTCCCGTCCGGGGAAACCAGCATCCCCACATCCCCGGGAACATAGTCGTCCTCCTCCGGTTCCGTATACTCTTCCTTAGCCTTCCTTCTAAGCTCTTCCCAGGAGATTGGCTCACCGTTTTCATCTTTCGGCCGTCTCGAATCCACATAATCACGCAGTTCCTTTTGAGTGATACAGAGCGTGGACATTAACCATTCAACCTGCCGCATCACGTCATGGTCCTCGTGGATCAATGCCTGTTCGTAAGCCGCAATGGTCTCTTCCTTGACATTTTCCACCATGTTGCTGCTGACAGGATGGGTAGATTCATCATGTTGGCGAAGATATGCGTCGTTTTGCGCCGCCGTATCCCTGCTGTCACGTCTTAAATGTCCCTTTTTGTCTTCCACCACTCCGCCGACTTCGGCGCTCACCACATCCGAGCGTACGGAGAGCATACCATAGTTTCCTTCATTCAGATCGACGTTGTTGGCGATCTGCTGCTTCATGCTCTCTCTGGCGCGCTGCTCACGTTTGCTAAG
>CALDIE010000008.1 GCA_937901625.1 uncultured Lachnospiraceae bacterium | reverse complement strand
GAGATCTACACTCTTTCCCTACACGACGCTCTTCCGATCTGTTCCGGTAAGGGCGTAGAGGTAGATAAGATGCACAATGCGGCTGAAAAGGCCAAGGAAGAGTTCCCGGATATCCCTATCGAGGGCGAGTTGCAGTTTGACGCAGCCGTTTCTCCTCGTGTAGCAAGACAGAAGGCTCCCGGATCAAAGGTTGCAGGATATGCAAACACCTTTATCTTCCCGGATATCAACGCCGGTAACCTGGGATATAAGATCGCGCAGCGTATGGGTAATTTTGAAGCCTATGGCCCGATCCTTCTTGGTCTGAATGCACAGGTTAATGACCTTTCCCGCGGATGTAACGCGTTGGAGGTATATTCCATGGCGATCATTACGGCTGCCCTGGTATAAAACAGTGCAAACGGCACGGAAAGGATGAGTAAAATGGAATTGAGAACAGCAGCATCCCCTAAGGATGTGAAACATTATGACACAAAGCGTTTAAGAGAAGAATTCCTGATCGAGAAGGTTTTCTTTGAAGATGAGATCCGTCTGGTGTACAGCCACATTGACAGGATCATCACAGGTGCTGCAACCCCTGTTGAGAAGGCATTAAAGCTTGAGGCGGGAGATGAACTTCGCGCAGAGTATTTCCTGCAGAGAAGAGAGCTGGGTGTCATCAACATCGGTGGTGACGGTAGGATCACGGTTGACGGAAAGGTTTATGAGGTAAAATCCCGCGACGGTATGTATATCGGAATGGGTTCAAAGGATATCGTCTTTGAAAGTAATGATAAGACCAATCCCGCAAAGTTTTACATCAATTCCGCACCGGCGCATCGTACCTGCCCGACCGTTCTGATCAAGAGAGAAGGTACTCCCGGGGAAGGCGTTGTCATCATCAAGGAAGAGAACAAGAAGCGTATTGGAAGCGTTGAGGATTCCAACCTTCGTACTCTCAATAAGTACATCCTTCCCGGACAGGTTGAGAGCTGCCAGTTGGAGATGGGGATGACGCATTTGGAGCCCGGCAGTGTCTGGAACACGATGCCCTGTCATACACATGACAGAAGAATGGAGGTTTACCTCTACTTTGATCTTCCGGAAGATGCCTTTGTAATGCACTACATGGGCGAGCCTCAGGAGACACGTCATCTGGTAGTAAGAAACGAGCAGGCGGTTATCAGCCCGAGCTGGTCGATCCACTCCGGAAGCGGTTCCAGAAACTACACTTTTATCTGGGGTATGGTTGGCGAGAACCAGGACTTTGATGATATGGATGATGTTCGCAATCAGGATCTTCTGTAAGATGGCGGACAGCGAAATATAAGTAAAAAGCGCAACAGTTACGAAGTAGTAATACCGCCCAGACGGTATCAAATAGCAGCAGCAACGACATAGAATATTAATCAGGAGGTAATTGCGTAATGGGAATCATGGATAAGTTTCGTCTCGATGGTAAGGTAGCCTGGATCACAGGCGCAAGTTATGGACTTGGTATGGCTTATGCCAAGGCATACGCTGAGGCAGGTGCCAGGATCGTTTTTAACGATGTTAATCCCGAGCACTTCGAGCGTGGTATGGAAGAGTACAAGAAGGCCGGAATCGATGCATACGGCGCAATTGTAGATGTTACAAAGGAAGATCAGGTAGCACAGTTTGTTAAGGACGTAGAGGCTAACGTAGGTACGATCGATATCCTGGTTAACAACGCAGGTATCATCAAGAGAATCCCGATGCACGAGATGGCATTAAAGGATTGGCAGTTGGTAATTGATATCGACTTAACAGGTCCGTTCATCTGCTCTAAGGCAGTTCTTCCCGGAATGATGGCTAAGGGATCCGGTAAGATCATCAACGCTTGCTCCATGATGAGTGAGTTTGGTCGTGAGACCGTTTCCGCATATGCAGCGGCAAAGGGCGGATTAAAGATGCTTACCAGAAACGTTTGCTCCGAGTACGGTCAGTACAACATTCAGTGTAACGCTATCGGACCGGGCTACATCGCTACACCGCAGACCGCACCTCTTCGTGAGAAGCAGGCAGATGGTTCCATGCATCCGTTCGATCGTTTCATTCGTTCCAAGACCCCGGCACAGAGATGGGGACATACAGAGGATCTGATGGGATTGGCTGTATTCCTTGCATCGGAGGCTTCCGATTTTATCAATGGCCAGGTTATCTATATTGATGGCGGTATTTCCGCTTACATCGGTCAGGATCCCAGCAACCTTGATGAGTCCAAGTTCCAGGACGAGCAAGAGTTTGACATCAAAGTTAACGACTAAGCAGGGGTTCCGCTAAATTTGCTTACATCTCTCCATATATAGTTTTTTGTTGTCGTTAGCACCCCGATTCCGTCGGGGTGCTAATCTTGCATAAAAAAGGAAAATGCTATAGAATCCCAATATCTGTAATTTGCCGTGAATGTGAGTAAGAAACGAAGAGAGAAAACACAGGGTAGAGAGGCAGTAAACAGAAACACTAAACAGAAACAATAAAAAGAAACAATAAAAAGAAACAATAAAAATACAAACACAAACATAAACATAAGCATAAACATATAAAGGAGAATCCAGATGAGAATCGCACTGATCAACGAAAACAGTCAGGCAGCAAAAAACAGCATTATCTTTAACGCACTGAAAAAAGTAGCGGATGCGCACGGTTTTGAGGTTAAGAACTACGGCATGTATTCCGCGGAAGACGAAGCGCAGTTGACCTATGTACAGAACGGTATCCTTGCAGCCGTATTATTAAATTCCGGCGCTGTGGATTACGTGATCACAGGATGCGGAACCGGCGAGGGCGCAATGCTTGCACTGAATTCCTTCCCCGGCGTGATCTGCGGACATGTGGCAAATCCCCTGGATGCATATACCTTCTCCCAGATCAATGACGGAAACGCCATTTCCATTCCTTTTGCATTAGGTTTTGGCTGGGGCGGAGACCTGAATCTGGAATACATCTTTGAGAAGCTCTTCTGCGAGCCTTCCGGCGGCGGATATCCTAAGGAGAGAGTTGTACCTGAGCAGAGAAACAAGAAGATCTTAGACGGCGTCAGAGAGGTTGCATTTAAGGATCTTGCAACGATCTTAAAGGGGCTCGATCGTGACCTTGTAAAAGGCGCATTGGCAGGCGAGCACTTTGATGAGTACTTTTTTGCAGATGCAAAGGACGAGGGATTAAAGGCGCTGGTTAAGGAGTTAAAGGCATAAGAAAGGGCATCTGAGCATGAAGATTCACAGACCGGATGTGAGCAATGAGAGATCGCTTTCTCCGGAAGCTTATGTCTACGAGCTGGAAACATACGGGATCATCCCGATCGAAAAACGTCCTATCGTGATCATCTGTCCCGGTGGAGGGTATGATCACACATCCGACCGGGAGGGAGAGATCGTGGCGATGCAGTTTTTGGCAAAGGGATTTCATGCGGCTTTGCTGCGTTATTCCTGTGCGCCGGCCAGATACCCTACCGCGCTTTTGGAACTGGCCAGACTTATGCTTACGATCCGGGAAAATGTCGATGTCTGGCACATCGATCCGGACAGAGTGGTATTGATGGGCTTTTCCGCAGGCGGACATCTTGTGGGCAGTTACTGTGCTACCTGGCAGGAAGGGTTCTTTGAGAAAGAGTTGGAAGCGGGACAGGAGATGTTTCGTCCCAATGCCCAGGTACTTTGCTATCCGGTGATCACGGGCGGCGAGTACGCGCATGAGGGATCCTTTAACATGCTTTTTGGCGAGGATGTACAGACACAAAGAGAGGCCTTTTCTCTTGAAAAGAGGATCGGATCTTCCATTCCAAGGACATTTGTGTGGAATACATATGAGGACGGCAGTGTTCCCGTCCAGAATTCCCTGTTATATGTAAATGCCCTGGTGGAGCATAAAATACCGGTGGAATATCACCTCTTTGAAAAAGGCGGCCACGGTGTAAGCCTCGGTAATCACTTATCATCCAGAGCAGGGGATAAGGATGTGGTCGAAGGCGTACAGTGCTGGGTAGAGATGGCGCACCGCTGGATCGGGTCATACTTTTGAGCCTGACATCATAATGATGATCCGTAACACAAAGCAGCAATATGCGACGATAATAAGAGGCAACGATAATAAGAGGCAACAAATACAAGAAGCAACAAAAAGCAATACAAAGTAACGAAAAAAAGCAAAATAATCGAGATAATCAAAAATCGGAGGAGTGCAAAATGAACATTTTGGTAATCAACTGTGGCAGTTCATCTTTGAAGTATCAGTTAATCGATTCAGAGAGTGAAAATGTATTGGCAAAAGGTCTGGCAGAGCGTATCGGTATCGACGGCAGCCGACTGACCCATACACCGGCAGGAAGAGACAAGGTTGTGATCGAGCAGCCCATGCCGGATCACAAAGAGGCAGTTCGTCTCGTTATTGAGGCATTGGTGGATGCAGAGCACGGCGTGATCGCTTCCTTAGAGGAGATCGGCGCTGTCGGCCATCGTGTTGTTCACGGCGGTGAGAAGTTCAACAAGGCGGTTAAGATCGACGCATCCGTGATCCGTGATATCGAGGAGTTAAGCAGTCTGGCTCCCCTTCACAATCCCGCGAACCTGATCGGTATTCGCGCTTGTGAAGACAATATGCCGGGCGTTCCTCAGGTAGCGGTATTCGATACGGCTTTCCATCAGACCATGCCGAAGAAGGCATATATGTACGGACTTCCGTATGAGTATTATGAGAAGTACAAAGTTAGACGTTACGGTTTCCACGGAACCAGCCACGACTTTGTATCCGCAAGAGCAGCTGAAGTACTCGGTAAGAAGAGAGAGGATTTAAAGATCATTGTATGCCACCTTGGTAACGGTGCAAGCATCTCTGCCGTTAAGAACGGAGTTTGCGTAGATACATCCATGGGTCTGACCCCGTTGGAAGGTCTGATCATGGGAACGAGAAGCGGCGATCTGGATCCGGCTATCCTTTCCTTTATCTGCGAAAAGGAGAACCTTTCTCCCGTGCAGATGAATGATGTGCTCAATAAGAAATCCGGCGTATACGGATTATCCGATTATGTATCCAGCGACTTCCGTGACTTAAGCGCGGCAGCCGAATCCGGAAATGAATGCGCTAAGATGGCACTGGAGACCTACTGCTACCGTGTGGCAAAGTACATAGGTTCTTACACCATGGCTATGCAGGGTGTAGACGTAATCGCATTTACCGCAGGTATCGGTGAGAACAGCGGCGACGTTAAGACCGGTGTCTGCGAATACTTAAAGTTCATGGGTGTGGAAGTTATCCCCGAGAAGGTTAATGAGCGTGGCAAGGAGCAGATCATCTCCACTCCGGACAGCAAAGTAACCGTTATGGTTGTTCCTACCGACGAGGAACTTTCCATTGCAAGACAGACACTTGAATTACTGTGATCACACTTGACGGAGGCCGGATATTATAATGGCAGTAATGGACGAATTTCAGGAAGAAAGAGAGAAGATCAGAAAAGCACCGCTGTCGAAGAAGTGGAAGTACTTTGTAGACTATTATCTGGTTAAGGTAGTGATCACCATATCGGCTGTGATCATCTTAGCTTCGGTACTATATACGATGCTTACGAATAAGGATACAGTACTGTATGTGCTTATGCCTAATTATCTGTCAAACGGAGATCTTGAAGAAACGATCATACAGCCATTTACGGATGCTTACGTCGAAGACCCCAAGAAACAGGAAGTGCTGGTTGACGCGACGAGTTTCATTGCCGGATCCGAATCGGAAAGTAATATCATAAAGTACGGATATGAAGATGAAGAAAAGGTGATGACCTTAGTCTACAGCGCGATGATCGATGTGATGATCACAGGTCAGGATGTTTTTGACCGGTACGCAACGATGGAGTGGTTTTCACCCCTGACGGAAGTCCTGGATGGAAAGACTTTTGCGGAGCTCGATGAAGCCGGAGTGATCTATTACTTCAACGACGAACCGATCGGGATCTGTGTGGACGGGATGGAAAAGATCACGGAACATTTTACCTACGAAGGTACGGAAGATGTAGATCATTATCTCGGGTTTATCGCAAATGCCCCGAATGTGGAAAATGCCGTGCGCTTTGCAGAATTTATAAGATGATCATGAGTATGAACCCGGGATGGAAGAGATTCCGTTCCGGGTATTTTTACACCAAAGGGGCATGCGCTGCTATGGGATGTCCCGATAAAACGGCAGGAGGAGAAAGAAAGGAGAAGGTATGCAGTATATTTTATCGGAGTCGGATCGGGTATATACGGGAGAAACATACATAGGCGATAAGGGGGCTTTTGAGATCCACGAAGACGGAAGACCTTATCATACCTTTCGTACCGCTACGGTCCGGGTGGACGGAGATCGCGTGCGGTTTAAAAACTGTTCATTCGAAAACCATGCAGGAAAGGGAAAGGAAGTTGGACAG
Source organism: uncultured Lachnospiraceae bacterium (assembly GCA_937901625.1). Lineage (GTDB taxonomy): Bacteria > Bacillota > Clostridia > Lachnospirales > Lachnospiraceae > NK4A136. Next base: position 6,185 of record CALDIE010000008.1, on the reverse strand, counting down.
GCTATAGCCCTGTATCTGGATGGGGCGGATATCACACTGGAGGAGTGCACACTGATCGGACACCAGGATACGCTTTTTTTGGCGCCTCTTCCGCCGAAGGAAATACAGGTGGACGGTTTTTTGGGTCCGAAGCAGTTAACGCCAAGAACCGATCGGACGGTTACTTTTAAGCGCTGCCATATCGAAGGCGGAGTGGATTTTATCTTTGGAGGCGCAACAGCCTACTTTGAAGACTGCGAATTTGTGAGTAATGAAAAAGGATATGTGTTTGCGCCTTCTACACCGGAACACATAAAGACCGGCTTTGTCGCTAAAAACTGCCGTTTCCTGCATACACAGGATGTGGAGGCAAAGAGCTGCTATATAGCAAGACCGTGGAGAGAATATGCCAAGGTGAGACTGGAGAATTGCTTTTTAGATGACCATATCCATCCGGAGGGCTTTCATGATTGGGGAAAGGAGAAAGCCCGCGAGACGAGTGTGTTTGAAGAATACGGATCGTACGGCCCCGGCGCGAGCAATGCCACACGCCCCGGTTGGGTGCGTACGGGGGATCGGTACGAAGAGTAGTTTAGAGGATGGTCACACGCGGACAGCCTCAAAGAATCCGTTAAATTCATCAAAGAGACTTTCCTCGATCTTTCGAAGATAAAGGGTAGCGCTGTTTTCGTCGGAACGGATCAGGATATGGATGGAGCCTACATACTCATCCAGGATCTTGACATTTAAGTAAAGACTTCCGTCCGGAAGGGTACGCCCCGTGGTATAGAGTGTCTGATTGTTGACATCACATACGACCGAAGCCGGCTTTTCGTGGCCATAGGGGATCGCGTAGAGGGAATCTTTGGTCTGCAGGCGAAATTCCGTTTCCGATATCGAGAAAGAGATCAGCCCCTTAGGGTTATCCAAAATCCGATAGGTTCCGAAGGAATAGGCTTTTGTGCCGGAGGTGGCTGCTTTATCGCCCGCCATTGCCTTATCGTCTGACGCAGGGTTAAGTCCAAGGCCTAGAGCGATGTTCCTTAAAGAATCCAAAAGGATCTGGGTCCCGCCGGCGAAGGCCTGACAGTCGGCAGTGGTGGTGATCACCAGGTCGATCTGCGGGTAGAGTAAGACATACTGTCCGCCCATTCCGTACAAAGAGATGCCGTCACGGATCTGCCAGATCTGATAGCCGTATCCCTGACATTCATCGAGTGTTTTTCCCTCATGAAGGGTGGAAGTCTTAAAGGAGAGCGCCTCTTTTATAAAGGCGGCGTAGCGTTTCAGGAACGCCTCGTTGTAGGGCGGCTCATCCCTTGTAAGCAGAGGGTATTCCTCCGATACGCGCTCGTTTAAAACGGAGAGAAGGAACTGACCGATCTTATCCAAATCCGTCGGATACGCGATCAGTCCGGAACCGCCGATCTCATCGCCAAACGGGTCGGTTAGCATGTAAGCGTCCTTTGAAAGCAGGGTTTCATCTAAAAAGACGCTTCTTAAATAGTCGACAACGCCCATACCGCTCAGTTTTTTGACCAGCGCGGCAAGTGTGTGCGCCGATGAGGTATCGTATTTAAAGATCTGACCGCTTCGGTGATCGGGCGCGGTCACAAAAAAGGAGCGTACCCAGTTCTCCTTTAAGTTGATCTTATAGGTGGTATTTTTATGACAGGTGCGCATGGAGAGCATATCGTCGATCGTCATCCGCGTAAGATACGGATGGGCGTTTTCCGGAACATACTCGGGAAAAAAATCCGTAATGCGCGCATCCAAAGAGAGTTTTTCTTCCGCGATCAGCGCGCCGATGGCTAAAGCCGTCAAACTTTTTGAAACAGAAAACATCCGGTGCAGAGTGCCCTTTTTAAAAGGTTCGAAGTATTCCTCACTAAGAAGCCTGCCGTGTTGCCTTACCGACAGACTGTGTACCGGAAAAGGAAGGGATTGCATGGATCTTTGAAAGTCTTGAGGGTTCATATATGTTACCTCCTGTTTGTATGAGATGAATCAGTATAGGATGATATAAGGGTCAAAAGGTACAAAACCAGAATCAAGCCTGTTTGAAAGAGGATTTTGACCCCGGCATCATAAGACAGTAAGCCCAAGGGTACGGGATCCCTGACCTTGAGATCATTATAGCACAGAGAAAGGGGTATTGATGTATGATATGGAAATCCGATCTTGGAAACGGAAGATATAAAAATCCGGTTTTGTATGTGGATTATTCCGATCCGGACGCGATCCGGGTGGGAGACGATTATTACCTAACGGCTTCGAGCTTTTGCAATGTGCCGGGCTTACCGATCCTGCACTCAAAAGATCTGGTCAATTGGAAAATGATCGGCTACGGATTAAAAAAAATACCGGAGTTTCGCTATCGGGATCCGATACACGGCTGCGGCGTATGGGCGCCTTCCATCCGTTATCATAATAAAACTTTCTATATCTTTTTTCCCATGCCGGACGAAGGGATCTATATGATCAAGAGTACGGATCCGGCCGGAGAGTGGACGGAAGCGGTAAAACTGTATGACGGAGCCGGTTTTATCGACCCCTGTCCATTTTGGGATGAAGACGGGAATGCTTATCTTGTTAATGCTGTGGCCAAATCCAGGATCGGATATAAGAGCGTATTATATCTTTCAAAGATGAGTCAGGACGGGGAGCGGCTTTTATCAAAACCGGTTAAGATCTACGACGGAGATGCGGATGGAAACATTACAACGGAAGGTCCGAAGATGTATAAGCGAAACGGCTGGTATTATATTTTCGCACCGGCCGGAGGTGTTAAGACCGGCTGGCAGATCGTATTGCGCAGCCGGAATGTATTTGGTCCGTACGAAGTCCGTACCGTGATGGCACAGGGTGATACCGGAGTTAACGGACCGCACCAGGGCGCCTGGGTGGATACTGTAAGCGGTGAAGACTGGTTTTTGCATTTCCAGGATGTATTTGCAGCCGGTAGGATAGTGCATTTACAGCCCATGCGTTGGACAACGGACGACTGGCCGGTGATAGGAGAAGCAAGCAAAGGGGATATCTGCGGAATTCCCGTCATTGAATATAAAAAGCCGGATGTGAGAAATGAAGTGGAGCGGGAAGTGACAGAAACCGTCGGCGAAGCAATAGGCAAGGGAGCTAAATCCATCATAGACGCGGAAGGTAACAGGACGGAAGCGATCATCCAGGCAAACGGAAAAGTCGCCCTTTCGTGGCAGTGGAACGCCAATCCCGAGGAAGAGTGGATATGCCGCTCAAAGGACGGATACGGATTAAAGTGTATCTCTTTGTCGGAAAGACGACCGATGGCGGATTATCCGAATCTTCTGCTAAGGAAGTGGGAAGCGCCGGAATTTAAAGCGCGGATCCGTCTGGATGTATCCGGCATGGAAACGGGAGATTATGCGGGGATCATGGCAATGGGATGTACCTACGCCGGGATCGGGATCGTGCGCGAAACAGAAGGATGGCACATCCGTCAGATCAACGGAGAGCAGATCTTTGATCGCGGAAATATCTACGCGAAGGAAGAAGAAAAGACGGAAGCGGTTACGTTTGGCGGGTCCGTTGTGGAATGCCTGTATGAAGTGATCCCTTCAAACAATGTAACGGCGACATCAAAAAAGCCTGAGTACACCCTCGGAGAAGAGGGAAAAGTTTTGCATCCGGAAAGCCTGATCAGACTTCATTTTATCTTTCCGGACAGGAAAACATACACCTGCGAAACATCGGCTTTTGCGGGGCGTTGGGTAGGCGCGAAATACGGATTGTTTGCAGTTCATAAAAAGGAGCAAAAAGAGGAAAAATGCGGTAATATCGGGGTTTTGGGAATTGAAATCATGTAACAGAACCATAATTTGTGAAAATTGCGTGAAAGAAAAATAGCATTTTGGTGAATTTTTATGTTGCACGCCTTTTCATTATTTGGTATTCTAAAGTCAGCGATGAAAGCGCTTACAAGTTTAACTAAACAAAGGTAAAAACAACAAAAGGAGAGAAAGAATGAAAAAGAGATTAGTAGCATTGTTGCTCAGCTCTGTCATGGTTGCAAGTTCTTTGGCAGCATGTAACAAAGAGACAACCTCAACAGATTCCGGATCAGCACAGTCGGGCGAAGGAACCAGTGTAACCGATCCGGGAACCGGTAATCAGGGAGACACAAATTCCGGAGCAACATCTGAAGAGCCTTATCAGCTCACAACACTGAACATTATTGTTGACGGTACCGTTACCGCTACCGTTGACTCCGGACAGAAGGAGTTCGAAGAGCAGTGGGAAGCAGCAGTAAGCGAGAGAATGGGATATCCTGTTGATCTTGTTATCACACAGCTTGATCACTCCGATTACTCCGGAACCGTATCCAGAACTCTTACAACAGGTCTTCCCGGAGATCCCGGATATCCTGACGCTTTGATCATGAGCGCATCCATGCTGAGACAGTATCAGACCACCGGTCTTCTGTGGAACATGGCTGATGCATATGACAATGCGGAGTTCCAGAGCAGGATCACCCTTCCTTCCATCAACCTGAACATGCGTACCGCAAGCGGTGAGCAGTATGGTTTCGCACCTACCTATGGTAATGGATGCGTAACTTACGTTAAGCAGGGTTGGCTGGATGCAGTAGGAATGAGCATCGACGATATCAAGACCTTCGATGATTACTATGCAATGCTGAAGGCGTTCACCGAGCAGGATCCCGATGGAAACGGCTCCGGCGGAACCTACGGCGTTATCGCAGCAGGTTATGGTAAGCAGGACGAGGCTCCGTACATCAACTACATGCCTGAGTTCTGGCAGGGTGCTTATCCTTCCTTCTATCAGAAGGATGGCGTTTGGGTAGACGGTTTCACAGAGCAGGCTACCATCGACGCACTGGCAAGACTTCATCAGGCATATGAAGATGGCATTATCGATCCTGATACTGAGGAAGCCGGTACAAAGCAGGCTCGTGAGAAATTCTTCTCCAACGACCAGACCACTTCCGAAGGTGTATTCACTTATTGGGCAGGTACATGGTTAAAGACTCTGACCGATAACCTGATCAAGAACGAAGTTACCACTCAGACCGGTGAGTCCGAGAGTCTGGTAATGCTTCCTCCTATCCAGGAGATCAAGGATACATGGGGCGGCTACCTCAACAGAGAAGCACCTGTATGGGTTATCACAGATGATGGCGATGGCAGCAATGCCCGTGAGCAGGCTATCTTTGATGCATTGTTCGATACCATGCTTGATGGTGATGTAGTACAGACACTGTGGACGTATGGTGCTGAGGATGTTCACTGGAGTATCCATGCTGAGTCCTTCACAACCAATCCCGGAACTGACAACGCTAAGGATTACAATTACGAGGAAGGCGAGTTCCACTTGAAGCAGTCTCCTAACGATCCTAACACCTTGTGGAAGAAGAACCACATCGACTCTGTCCTGGTTATTTCTCCTTTGACCAACGGATATGTTAACACGGATCCCCTTGTTGTTGAAGGTAACCAGTTCTTCACAGAGAACTGTGTAGACGCTCCTGCAGCAGCATCTTGTGCTACATTGACTGACTACGAGGCTGACATCGTTAACGAGAGAACACTTCTTATGAACCTTGCTGTTACCGGTGAGATCACTCCTGAGCAGGCAGTTCAGACTTACATCGATGAGTTCGGCAGCATCTCCGATCAGATCCTGTCTGAGTTGAACGAGCAGTAAGATCAGAAGTAAATTTAGTTAGTAGTTTTTAGAAATTCAGGCACCCTGCTTTCATATACCGAATGATGGAGGCAGGGTGTTTTAGAAGCGAAAAGGGAATAAATTCGGGTTTCAGTTATGAAGCAGTATTGATCGGATTCGCGAGAATCAGAAAAGCTACGAAAGGATGCGTTGTTATGGCGAAAAATAGTAAGCCTGTAGTACAGGCCAGAAAGGTCCCTTTGAAGCAGAGATTGTGGAACAACAGAGGCTACTACCTCATGTTCCTGCCGGTGTTTATCTTCGTATTGTTGATTTACTACTGGCCTATGCTTGGTGTTCGTTACGCGTTCTATGAGTACAAGCTGAGAAATATTACCTGGGTTGGTCTCAAGAATTTTGAAACCATGTTTTCAAAGAAAGATTTCTGGACCGCCTTTACAAACACTTTGGAGCTTTCCATTACAAAGCTCCTTATTACAACTTTTGCATCAGTTTTGGTTTCAGTATTCTTAAATGAAATG
>CALDIE010000007.1 GCA_937901625.1 uncultured Lachnospiraceae bacterium | reverse complement strand
TTATCTCGCCATATGCGTAAAATATGGCTTTCATGCAAGCATGAGCCATATTTCATGCGCATGGCTCTGAATAGTTACAAGATAAGATCCTTGAGATCAAATTTCCCACCAGCACATAGAAAAACGGCAGGCTGTAGACTAAGAGTCTGGTCCATTCACTATAGGCTGCAACATTAACACTGACCAGCACAAGCAGGATTCCGCCCACCAGTCCCATCATTTCAAAGGGACACTCCTTTTTTCTGATCCAGTCTATGATAAAAAGCACAAAGCCGATCAGGCAGACCAGACAGACATATGCCACCCGAAGCGGATCAAAGATAAATTCCATGATATCCAGTATCTTTCCCACAAAAGCCGGACGATCCAGTCTCGTTGCGTAGCCTGCTCTGAATTTCCAGCGCACTTCCTCTAACGCCGTTACCAGCAGATCTTTCGCGTATGCCGGCAGATCCGAACGAAGGCATGCCTTTGCGTAGGCTAAGGTTCCCTTATTCTGTTCCTGCCATGTATCTCCGAACAGTTCTATGACCGGGGTTGTCGTAACATAGCCGTATATGTAATCATTTTCCCTATAAATCGTATCGATCTTTTCCACCAGTTCTTTATCCGGGTAATTTAAATATGTTCCCGATCTCAGCGCATGGACCAGCTTGTGTCTCGAAGAGAGACTCGACATCGCAAACAGTCCGCACTGGGTGTAATTGTACGCCGCGTATCCCAGATCGAACAATCCCAGCAAAATGTTTAAACCCAAAAGAAATACTGCCGCTTTACGTTTTTCTTTCTTAAAGAGTATGATCAGCAGGATAAGGATAAAGATCGCCCCCACATACACGAATGCCGCAGTCTTAACGATCGTCGCCAGAAAAGCCATCAGTACAAAGCCGACGGCATCACTCTTTTTATACTCTCTTAACCACTTAAGCGCGAAGTAGATAAAAAATACCGTCAGTGAAATGGTAAGCGATTCCGTCATGATCAGCATATCCCACTGAAGGATCGAGGGAGAGCAGGCATAAAAGCAGGTGATAATGAGGCTGAGCAGTTTATTTTCCTTTGTCATCATCATAAGGCAGCGATACATAAACCACACCGACACTGTGGAAACCACTGCCTGAACCGCCGCTACCCCCACACAAAAGGCATCTCCCGTAACCACTCGGACGAGCCTGATCAGCATCGGATAGCCAAACATACAGATATCATAATGCGGATCGTAATTCACCAGATCCGCGGAATCCGTAAGCCATTTGCCCCACTCGACATTACTGTAATAAAACAGTCTAAAGAACAGGATCAATCCCCATATGATCCATACATAGACTGGTTGTTTTATATTCCTCGTTTCCTTCTGCAATCTGTGGATCCTCCCGCTGCTTAAGGTCTTTTGTCGTATGTCGGACGATCAGCGCCGACACACTTTCCTCTCCGAACAAAGCAGCCCATACGAATGTTTCATTCGCGACGGGCTGCCATATGTTACCTTTATCAATTATTATAGCACAGATTTTAAAATATCGACCTCTTACTTGGCTTCTCTGGCTACCTTAGCCTTTTCGATCTCGGCTTCCTTAACTTCTTCCGGTGCCTGCTCATATCTTGCGAACTCATAGGAGAAGATACCTGCGCCTCTGGTCATGGAGTAAAGTCTGGTATCAAACTCAAAGAGCTCCAGATACGGAACATCGGCAACGATCTCCTGGTTGCCGCCTTCAAGCGGATTCATTCCGTTAACTCTTCCGCGGTGCTTATTCAGATCACCCATGATATCGCCGGTATACTCATCGGGAGCCACTACCTTAAGTGTTGCAATGGGCTCTAACAGCACGGGACCCGCATCCATAAATCCCTTCTTAAAGGCCTGCTGTGTTGCTACCATGAAAGCCAGTTCGGAGGAATCTACCGTGTGGTAACTGCCGTCGTAGAGCACAACCTTTACACCGGTAACAGGGTAATCTGCCAAAGGTCCGTTCTTTACAGACTCGGCAACGCCCTTTTCAACTGCCGGGAAGTAGTTCTTGGGAACCGCGCCGCCGACAACGATCTGATCAAATACATACGGCTGTGACATATCCCCGGAAGGCTCCATGGTGATCTTAACGTGTCCGTACTGACCGTGGCCGCCGGATTGCTTTTTGTATTTAAACTCGGAATCCACCTTCTTGCGGATCGTCTCCTTGAAGGCTACCTTCGGACGGCTTAATTCGATCTCAACCTTGTACTTCTCCGCAAGGATACTCTGTACAACATCCAGGTGCATCGCGCTGATCCCGTACAGAAGCGTCTGTCCGTTCTCACCGTCATTAACCTGCTTTAAGGTGCAGTCTTCAACCAGAAGCTTTGCGATCGCCTGAGAGATCTTATCTTCATCACCTTTATTCTTCGCCTGATATCTGCGATATACATACGGCTTGGAAATATTAGCACGGATATAGGTAACAGGCATCTTTCTGGTAGATAAGGAATCCGTTGTCTGGCTGACGGCAAGCTTTGCGAGCGCTCCGATATCACCGGCATGCAGCTCCTGCACTTCCTCTACCTTGTTTCCACAAAGGACATAAAGTTTTCCTGCCTTTTCTTCTGTGTCGCGGTGATAGTTATAGAGCACGTCATCCGTCTTTAATACTCCGGAGTTCACTTTGATCATGGAATACTTACCGATGTAAGGATCCGCGATGGTCTTAAAGATGTATGCCGACTTTGCCTTCGAGAAGTTGTAGTCAGCCTCAAACACTTCATTGTTCGTCGTGTTGATACCGGCACACTTGCAGCGATCGGGACTCGGGAAGTACTTCACGATGTCCGCCATCAATGTATACATACCTCTTGCAAGAGTATTCGAACCCATCAATACCGGGACGACCGTTCCGTCATATACGCCGACACGAAGAGCCGAACGGATCTCATCCTCGGAGAATTCGTCACCTTCAAAGTAACGTTCCATATACTCCTCACTGGTCTCGGCAACCGCTTCGATCAGCGCGTCTCTGTAGATATTGAGGTTCTCCATGGAATAATCGGGAACATCCGATTTATCAACCGTTCCCTGCGCATTCCAGCGCTTTGCTTTCTGCTGGATAACATTGATATATCCTACGAACTGCTCATTCTCGCGTAAAGGCAGATGGAAAGGAGCGATCTTCTTGCCGTACAGTTCCTGAAGCTCCTGAACGACATTCTTAAAGCTGACCTTGTCATCATCCATATCCGTTACAAAGAACATCCTCGGAATCCCGCGCTTTTCACACATATCCCATGCGCGCTTCGTTCCCACTTCCACGCCGGCCTTACCGGAAATAACAATAACAGCTGCATCCGCTACGGAAACAGCTTCTTCTGCTTCGCCGATAAAATCATAAAAACCGGGGGTATCCAAAAGATTGACTTTGTACTCTTCCCAGGGAACCGGGATGACTGTTGTCTTAATGGAATTCTTTCTCTTGATCTCTTCCTTGTCAAAGTCACTGATCGTATTGCCGGCATCCACCGTACCCATACGACTTGTCATTCCTGCAAGATAAGCGATCGCTTCCGCGAGTGACGTCTTGCCTGATCCGCCGTGGCCTAACAACACCACGTTACGGATCTTGTCCGTAGAATAAACCTTCATGTAACCACCTCCACATTTGTTTTGCTGCTTTTTACAGCTTTTGCCTAACCCAACTATTGTGTCAAAAAACCAAATGGGTGATCAAAATCCCCAAGCTCTATTATACCGAAACTTTCAGATTTTCATAGTCTGTTTTCTGAAAATTCCTCTTGTAATTGAAATAATATTTGATGATATGGTCAAGAAGTAATTTGGACCCCAACATCATATTTTATTATTCAAAGACGCCCTGCGGCAAAACCACAGGGCGTCTTTGTTTTTATGGGTTTGAGAGATGAAGTAATCTTTTTTATGTGCTTATGCTTCCTCTTTTTTCTTGTTCCCGACCCAAAGCACAGCGGCGGTTGCGGCAAAGATACCGGTCATCACCGGAAGAACGGCATTTGCACTTTCTCCCGTCTTCGGGGAACTCTGTGCCGACGCAAGATCCGAGGGAACATCCGTCAGATAGTTCCCCGCAAGATCATCCGGCGTATCCGTAACAGTCGCTGTCGGGGATGTCGGAGCGGGCGTTGCAGCCGTTGACTGTGATGCAGGCTCAGCCGAACTGCTTTCAGAAGAACTGCTCTCAGAAGAACTGTTTTCAGAAGTATTGTTCGATGGTGTATTCTCCGAAACATTAAATCCTGTATTCACCACTTTTCCGTTGGTGTAATATATCTTCATCGTATGGGTGCCCTTACCTAAGGATTCCAAAACCGAAGGTATGAGTGTAACGATCGTACTGCCGGACTCGATCGTATACTGATCGGATGCAAGAGTCACATTATCGACTTCCACATGATCCACCTTAAGGTAATCGGCATCGATGTGCACCGTCAGACCACTGCCGCTTCCCTTTGTGTATGTCTGGTTATCCCCGTTATCGAGGATACTGTACGAATACGGTCCCGCCACTTTAGTAAGCCGGAAATCATCACAGGTTCCCCACATATTGTCTTCGTAGGAGATGGTAAATCCTACCGTTACCGTCGTCGTTTCCGCTACTTCGATCGATGCGATCTGCGGATTCTGCCAGGTATTCCAGCCACCCAGTTCAAAGGATGAGCTGTAGGACTGTGTATCTCCGCTAACCTCCGCAAAGATCGATCCGCTTACGCCGCTCTCGCCCTGGAAGTAGCCTTCAAAAGAATAGATACCGGGCTCAAGTACTACATTCTGCGATACACATAATGTCTGTGCGGAGGAACTCCAGAAATGGAAACTCTTTGATCCTTCATGCGGATCATCCGTAGACACTTTGTCACCTGCATTGGTTCGATCGATCACCCAGTTGGTCTCACCGTCTTCAAATCCGGGATTAACAAGGTAGTTTGCGGGTTCGATCGTTAGGTGGCAGAGCACATCATAGGTTTCCTCTTCATAGGTTGCCACGCCGGAAATATCATAGGTTCCCGCACCTGCCGAAATGGCTGCCGCAAGTTCCTCCTCATTCCATACAACCGATGCATCCGTCGTATCTCCACTGACATATACGGCTTCCACTGTCTGCGGCAGTGTAATTACCGTTCCTTCCGTTACCGTAAGGCTTGCATCGTTTACGGAACTGATCCCGTCAGCGGCGGTCGATCCGAAGCGGACTAAATTGTACACCTCTATGGAAGAAAGAGCCTTACCGTCAAAATCAAACCAGCTCTCGTTATCTACAGCCGATCCTCCGTACCAGGTCGATACATCCTTATCGTAAGCCGCTGCCGCACTGGTTGCCCAGCCGGATCCGTACTGTTCCCAAAGGACTTTATTCTGCGCAAGTACCTGTGCCGCATTATCCGCAGTCGCGTCATAATGCTGAACCGGGATCCACGCCGGCTCCCACCAGAAGACGCCGATTCCCTTATTGTCCGGGATGGATGCGATCTTCTCGATCAGGGCACGGATGTGATTTACCTGTCCCTGCTCACTGACTTCATAAGGGAAACTGTCATATCCGCCGTCATAATCACTCTGATCCTCGGTATTTCCGTGTCCGTCGCCATCTTCCAGTGTTCTCACATAAGAAGTTTCGGCAACCATCACATACTTTCCATAGGTATCGGCTACTGCCGCAAGCTTGGTGTAAAGATTATCCAGTGTACCATGCCAGTACGGATAATAACTGGTGGCAAAGACATCATATACAACACCGTTATTTTCAAGCTGTTTAGCGTAATTGCTGAAATCCTGCTTGTCCGGATTTGTTAAATGGATCACGATCATCATCGGATGGTCAGTGGATTCTTCCACATTTCTGACACCCTGACTGCCTGCGGAAAAAAGTGTGCACATATTCTGCATGGAGGTCTCTCCGCAGAAACCGGTCGTTGTCTCATTGCCGACCTGAACCATTCCGACATCCACACCGGCTGCCAATAATGCATTCAGGCTGTCCTCCGTCCAGTTCTGCAAAGCCTGTGCTTTCTCATCCAGAGAAAGAGCGGTCCATGCCTTAGGCGCCGATTGCTTTCCGGGATCCGTCCAGAAGTCAGAGTAATGGAAATCGATCAGGACTTTTAATCCTGCATTGGTTGCGGCATCGCCGATCCTCTTTGCATTCTCCAGATCACAGGCACCGCCGCCGTAGGTCTGGCCTTCCGCATTGGCAGGATCTACCCATACACGGATCCTGACATAATTAACGCCGGAAGATTTTAAAAGTGAGAAAAATCCTGCCTGATCCAAAACATTTCCGCTCGCGTCCTTAAATGTTGCGCCGCTTTGAATGATCGAATCATAAGAAGATACATCCGCGCCTGTGATGAAATCGTTCATCATCATAACCTTTTGCGCATACAGATCGGACTCTACGGGTTCACCGCTTACCGGCGTAGTATCAAAGGTAAAGGTTCTTGTTGTTTCTAAGGCACCTTTCTTTGTCCAGGAGATCGAGTTAAGATATCCCCAGCCATCATCACTGCAGGTGCAGATAATACTGATCGTTACCGTTTCATCTTCCTCCGCTGTATAATCCAGTGTAGCCTCCGTCCAATTATTGTATCCGGTCAAAGATACTGTATCAGAAGAAACATCTCCGATCTTAAGTGCGAAACTGGCATTTTCGCCCATATTGGATACTTTAAAAAGATACCCACCGGCAGGAATAGTCACTTCCTGCGAGAATGTAAATGTATTTGCTGCCTGTGACCAGAAATGTACTCCCGAAGTACTTCCGTCCGAAGGTCCGTTCATCCAAGAATCTTCTGCATAGGTAAATGTTTCAACCAAAGTAGTATTAGACTCCCCCCAGTCGGCAGCAGTCACACTCCAACCGGCATTATTTCCCCAAATATCATCCTCAAAAAGCGGGTTAACGATAAAGGAATCATTGCCTTCCTCCGCCTCATCCTCAAGCTCTTCCCATGTCCAGGTAAGACTGTTTAAATATCCCCAGCCGCCGGCATTACAATCAACAGTGATCGTGATCGCCACTTCTTCATCCTCTTGTGCCGTATACTTAAAACTAAATTCGTCCCATTGATTCCAGCCACTTAATGTCTTCCCGTCGGATCCGGTATCCCCGATACTGACAGAGTACGAAGCGCCGTCCCCCATATTGGAAACGATAAATGTATAGTTTCCTGCCGGCATGCTCACGTTTTGCGAAAAAGTGATTGTTCCACCGTTCGCCATATAATAATTCACGCCACCGGTGCTTCCGTCGTCGGGAGCTTCCAGAGACTCTTCGTCTGCATATACACAGCTTTTCACTGTCGTGCCTTCCCATGAATCCGGCGTCACACTCCAGCCGCGGGCTTCCCCCCAGATATCATCCTCAAAAGCCGCATTTTTGACTGTAAGCCCTTCATCATCGCCGTCGGCTCTTGCAACAATCGACATATTTCCCATAAAGGAAAATATCATGGCAAGAGTTGCTATAGCAGCGATCGATCGCTTTACGACAAATCGTCTGATTCTTCTCTTTTTCATTTCGGTTCCTTTCCTTTCTTCTATTTTTCTCCATTTCGTAATTATTCTTGCGCAATCGGTTGCGCATCATCTTTCTTATATTATAACTTTTTCACATAGCGAAACGCAATTGACAATTCTTTCATTCTTTTCCGTTCGTAGTATAAAAAATGCACAAACAAAGGTTCTTTTCCATAAAAAAAATCCCGTAAGCATCGAGCTTACGGGATCCGAACATCAGTTATCTTTATAGATGTATCCGTTATCGGGATTTATTTGGTATCAGCAAACGCCCTGTGCGATCATAGCATCAACAACCTTCTTGAAGCCGGCGATGTTAGCGCCTGCAACATAGTTGCCTTCCATGCCATACTCCTTGGCTGCATCATCGATATTGTGATAGATACCAACCATGATGCCCTTAAGCTTTGCGTCAACCTCTTCGAAGGACCAGGATAATCTCTCGGAGTTCTGGCTCATCTCAAGCGCGGAAGTAGCAACACCACCTGCGTTGGCTGCCTTACCGCCTACGAAAGGTACGTTGTTAGCCTGGAAGTACTCGGTTGCTTCGATCGTAGTAGGCATGTTAGCGCCCTCTGCTACGTACTGTACGCCGTTAGCAACCAATGCCTTTGCATCCTCGATATCCAGCTCGTTCTGGGTAGCGCAAGGAAGAGCGATGTCAACCTTGTACTGCCATACGCCATGCTCACCGTTCTGCTTTTCGTGATACTCTGCACTGCTCTTTGCTGCTGCGTACTCGGTCAGTCTTGCACGCTTAACTTCCTTTACTTCCTTAAGAAGTGCAACATCGATTCCTTCGGGATCATAGATC
>CALDIE010000006.1 GCA_937901625.1 uncultured Lachnospiraceae bacterium | reverse complement strand
TTCATAATGCAATTCTCCTAATATATGAAGTAATACACATCTTCTTAAGATTATATCACGCAGATAGAGAACTCTTGATAACCTTTTAGGGTTTTGCATTTATATAGTCATAAATCCTGCCGGTTTTCCCTTCCGTTCAAATGATTTCAGAAAAAGATCTCAGAACGATTTCTCATTAGCATGCGCATATATGATCCGTTTGGGAGATTCTCTCAGCAACGTATCCCAATCAGCCTTAAGTTTCTTGTTATCCTCATATGCTTCAAGGTATTCGAGAGGTTCCAGATCACCCACGATGAAAGTGCCGTCATCAAGAAGGATCGAGATACTATCTTCGCTGTGACTCGGGGTAGATATAATCTCTCCTTCGATCCCGAGCTCCTTTAGAAATTTACGTGAATCCTCGAAAAGGAGAACCTGAGCCCGGCTCTCATCTATCGTCTTATAGCCAAGGTATGGTTCTTTCTCGAATATTCCGTCTGAATAGTGCACAAAATCTGTTTGTGATTCCATAATGATGAGTCTGACGCCTTGGCTCATGAGTTCACTTACAAGACCTATATGATCCGGATGATAATGCGTGGCCAAAACATATGTGATATCAGATACTTTGATACCAATGCCCTTGATTGCCTTATAAAATGCAGGCATGGTACCCGCATAGTCTGTATCAATCAAAATGCTGCCTCTGTCTCCCCGGAGAAGAATTGTATTTGTATTTCCGTATCTTATCTTGGTTAACATAATAACCTCACACTTCATATAACAAGAAGATATCGCACTCATAATATTCCCTGATCTTTTCTTGATCAGATTCGGACAGCTGAGTCTTCGGGAAACGTGCGATCAGCGAACTGAGATAATGGTAACTTGGAGCATTACGATACGAGAACCCTTCTCTGCCGTATCTGCCCTGTATCGTGTCGTAGAATTGCTGTATCTGATCCGTGCTGTTGAGCTCTGCGGCCTTAAGTACTACGGATATATCTTCCTTGCATGAATTATCTATTATCGCCTTCATTGTGTTTACAGCAATAAACAACCATTCATCCAATGTGTCCGGCCGAATGATGTGTGACTTAAGTTTTGGCAAAATACTGTAATACATAATCATGATTAGATTTCGCTTTTATCTTCGATATACATCTATACTGTTAATATATCACTCTAATTACTTTTTCTATTGTCGTTAACCGATCAGGCTCTTAGTTCCATTCTTCTTTTAACTAACCACGTACACATATTCATCGAATCCGGCGAACTCAACACCCATTCATTTCCGCAAGTCTTGCAACAGTAGATCATATTGTATCCATACAACTTTTTCCTTTTCTTACCTTTATGGAATATGCCGCTATTCTCCACTTTGGTTTTGAATCCATCGTATGCACCTCGAGTTAAATAAGCACCGCCACGCATCGGAAACGTCTTATCACATATACAATCATGTGCAGCAGAACAGATCCGTCCGTCAACGATCCTTATTACAGGATCACCATTATCTTTAAATAAAATATAATTGTCATCATCATCCCAAAA
Organism: uncultured Lachnospiraceae bacterium; assembly: GCA_937901625.1. Classification (GTDB taxonomy): domain Bacteria; phylum Bacillota; class Clostridia; order Lachnospirales; family Lachnospiraceae; genus NK4A136. The sequence continues at coordinate 7,937 of CALDIE010000006.1, read as the reverse complement.
CCGCACATAATGTATATTCTGGTGCTTAGACCGTCTCTTAAGAAGGTCATGGCCATAAAAAGTCAACATCTCAACGATATCTTCGATACTAACGGGACTTCCATCTTCGAATCTCGTTTTTTCATCGTTTACCCACATACTTCCATCACGATCAGTGGAATAGACCATGACTTTGCCATTATATTCTATCTTGCCTTCTATCATATGATTGTATACTTCCTTTTCCGCCTCTCACTTAACCTATCATAGACACCTTTATCGATCATGAAAGGCAAAGACGTCTTACCGAACATATTCGTTTTTGTCACCCAGAATGTACGCCCATAATTGATATCCGTCAGATGTTCAAAGACCTCATGTTCTTCCGGATTCCAGAAACTTAACAGCTTTTCTGCACCTTCCGTTTGATAAAACACTTGAACGAACCATTTCTCATGAGCCTCTTTACGATATGTTACCTTAATGATTATCCCGTTGAAAAATACCCATTCAAATGCATTATCTTTTTCCAAACTCAGTAAACCTTTTAGATTTGGGATTGTTTTCATTACTTCATATAGAGCTCGCACATCGTCAAACGGAAAGAAAATGCTATACTTACCATCGTAATTATGTTCCAATGCATCACATATGAGCTGAATCTTTGAATAATTGTTGGTATCCCCTTCCGTTCTAATCCATTCGAAATTATCGATATCAGCGTAGAAAAGATTTCCATCACATAGCTCTCCGTCGAAGCGACCCTCTGAGTCGCCAACAGTTATATTTGCATAATCCTTTGTAGCTTTTATCGTCACCAAAGTTCTCTTGATAACTTTTTATGCTACAGATCCATTAATTGAATATGGTTCTGCTACTGTCTCCAAAATATATGAGTTCGAAATTTAGTGGCTTTTTAGTGGCTTAAAAAACTGAAACGCCCTATTTACGGGCGTTTCCAGCGGTTTGGGCCTATTCCAGCTCTATCGTTCCGGGGGGCTTGCTTGTCAGATCATAAACTACGCGATTGACTCCCCGGACTTCATTGATGATACGACTCATTACCTTCTGCAAGACTTCCCAGGGCAAATCTGCTGCCTCTGCTGTCATGAAATCGATCGTATTAACAGCACGAAGCACTACCGCATAATCATATGTTCTCTCATCACCCATTACGCCGACAGAACGCATATTGGAGAGCGCCGCAAAATACTGATTCGGCTTCCAGGAAGGGTCTTTTCCACAGGCTTCGCGATACTCACGGACAGCCTTATCGATCTCTTCCCTGTAAATGTAGTCCGCATCCTGAACGATACGAACCTTATCCGCATTGACTTCACCAACGATACGAATTCCAAGTCCCGGACCGGGGAAAGGCTGTCTGAATACCAGATACTCCGGAATTCCCAGCTCCAATCCGGCTTTTCTTACTTCATCCTTAAAAAGATCCCTGAGAGGCTCGATGATCTCCTTAAAATCAACATAATCCGGAAGACCGCCTACATTATGATGGGACTTGATCACGGCCGATTCACCGCCCAGTCCGCTTTCCACCACATCAGGATAGATCGTCCCCTGAACCAGGTAATCCACTGTGCCGATCTTCTTTGCTTCCTCTTCAAAGATCCGTATAAATTCTTCCCCGATAATCTTTCTCTTCTCCTCCGGATCTTCGACACCGGCCAGTTTTCCGTAATAACGTTTTGCTGCATTCACGCGAATAAAGTTCAGTTCATACGGACCATTGGGACCGAATACCGCCTCCACTTCATCGCCTTCGTTTTTACGAAGAAGGCCGTGATCCACAAAGACACAGGTTAACTGCTTCCCCACAGCCCTCGACAAAAGTACTGCTGCCACAGAGGAATCCACTCCGCCCGAAAGCGCGCAGAGGACTTTTCCATCTCCGACTTTCTTACGGATATCCTTGATCGCTGTTTCCACAAAGGAATCCATCTTCCAATCACCGCTGCATCCGCAGATCCCGCGAACGAAATTGTAGAGCATGCGGGTACCGTTCTCCGTATGAAGAACCTCCGGATGAAACTGGATGGCATAAAGCTTCTTTTCCTCATTTTCTGCTGCCGCTACCGGTGTGCTTGCCGTATGAGCCACATCGCGAAATCCGGGAGCCAGCCGGCTGATATAATCAAAATGACTCATCCATACGATGCCTTTATCCGGCAATCCATAAAACAGCGGAGACTTCGTATCAAAGATCGTCTCGGTCTTTCCGTACTCACGATTTTTAGCCCGCTTTACTTCGCCTCCGAGAACATGGCTCATCAACTGCGCTCCATAGCAAAGCCCCAGTACGGGAATACCTGTCTCAAACAGCTCTTTTCCGCAGGTTGCCGCATCTTCTTCGTAAACGCTGTTCGGACCACCGGTTAATATAATTCCCTTCGGTTTCCGGGCAAGAATCTTTTTTAACGGGGTCTTGTAGGAGTATATTTCACAATATACATTACACTCTCTTACTCTTCTGGCTACCAATTGGTTATACTGACCGCCAAAATCGATCACAACCACTAACTCTCTCTTCATCCGTATCACATCTCCATCGCTTTATTACATCCGGTGCCCCAAGGGGCGGGGTATTCTCCGTTCGTGATAAAAACAAAATCAATTATTCATTATAGAGAACGGGTATTTCGTTGTCAATGCGCGCACCCTCTCTTCCGCTTCCTCCAATTCGAACTCTTCCAGGAGTACCAGGATCTCCTTTAATTCCTCTTCAAGTCCCTTATCCATACAGGCATTCAACTTCTCCTGGAGGATGTGTCTGGCACTTTTCCTGTCATATCGGGAGATCAGATCCGCTATCATGATCCACTCATCCGCTTCCGAAACAGGTATCTGAACCGGCTCCGTCTCTTTTTTTACCGTAACGGACAAGGCATCATCATAGTCTCTCAAAACCCTTTGGATCTCATCCACCAGTTCATCCATGCAAAATATCAGCTCTCTAAAGTGCGCCCCGATGTAGGGAAGGTCCTTTTCTTTTCCTTTTAATTCCAGCTCATATGCCTTATCTCCCAGGCGCATCCCCCCGATCGATCTGGCGTTACTCTTTAGCGCATGTACGGCGATCACGAAATTCTCTATATCGTCTTTTTCCATGTACTCTGTTATATTTTTTCTGGTTTCCGGTTCAAAGGAAAGATAATACTCCAGATATTTCTTATATTGTTTCTCATCCTCCCCTGTATACTCAAAACCTTTTCGAAGATCTAAAACCATTGTCTCTTCGGACTCTTCTTTATCCGTGAGTGTCTTTGGTATGATCTCTCCGCTCTTTTGGCGATAAACAAGCAAAAAGTCCGGAAGATAGCGCATCATCAATCGTTCCAGCTCCCGGTAATCCACCGGTTTGGAGATGTAATCCTGAAAGCCCAGACTTCTGTATTCCTCTCTGGCCGATGAATACACATTCGCGGTCAAAACGATCACAGGGGTACGGTGTTCTCTGTATTCCTCCTGCTTTCGCAAAAGAGCCAGCGTCTCCACTCCATCCATATCCGGCATCAGGTGATCTAAGAAGATCAGGTCATACGTTTCCTTTTCACACAGTTCCAGCATCTCCTTACCGCTTAGAACCGCCGTCACTTTGCTCTCCGTGGATCGAAGCAATCCCGTGATAACCTCCAGGTTCATCGCATTATCATCCACCACCAGAATCTTTGCGTTCGGTGCCGTCATGTGAACCTGGCGAACGTCCGTCCTATCCTTTTCTTCCTCCCAATGGAATTCACCGATCGTTGTGACATCCGTGATCTTCTGTTGCAGCTCAAAGGAAAATGTCGAGCCCTGCTGATAGATGCTGCTTACTTCCAGGCGGCTTCCCATCATTTCAAGGTAGCGTACGGTCAGATTCATCCCAAGGCCCGTTCCCTGGATGTTTTTATTCTTCTCCTCATCAAAACGGGAGTAACTCGATCCCAATCGCACCATATCTTCTTTGTGAATACCGATACCTGTATCCCGGATGGAAAAACGCAAAGAACAGGTATCTTCCTCTGTCGTGCTTTTCAAAACAAGGCTGACACTTCCCTGTTCGGTGTATTTTACGGCATTACTTAAGATGTTGAGCAATATCTGTCGTATCTTGGTGCTGTCACCCACTAATTGTTTAGGTGTTCTCGGATCGATATCCACACGAAAATCCAGCCTTTTATCGGCTGCCCGAACTTCCATGATGTTGATCACATCCCTTAAAAGTTCTTCGACAGAATACTCGCCCTCCTTAACCCGGTCGTGTCCGGCTTCGAGTTTTGAATAATCCAAAACATTGTTGATCATGGTAAGGAGTACATCACTGGCGCTTCTTATCTTTTGCGCGTAGTCCCTTACATACTCCGATACATTCTCCCTGAGGATCATCTCATCCATACCCATGATGGCGGTGATCGGTGTACGGATCTCATGAGACATATTCGCCAGAAGAGCGCTTTTCGCAATGCTCTCCTCTTCAGCCTTCTTACATTCTCTTTCCATATAAATCCTGTTTCGAAGTTCGTTCGCTTCGACCATGATAATGACAAAGAAGACGCCAAGATAAAGTAAGACATTCGCCTCATCCATTTCCATATTAAAGACAAGCAATGCCAAAATACGGATCAGAGAATTGAAGAGTAATCCAAAATATCCTACCGCAACTATCTGTACATCGATTTCCTTCCTTTGCCAGGCCTCGTACGTCAGAATGTTAAATACGAGTATCCCCGAAAAGATCAAAAAAGTCTGAGCCGCATATTGAGAGATCGAGAGCGGGACTACACGAAGAACGTGAAGAATACAAAAAAGAATCGCCAAAAAGAAATGCGTATTATTAATAATTGAAAAAAGACGGTGATATCGTCGCTTTAAAATACGGTCAACGCTGTAATAGAGCGGAATGGGTATCAGCGCGATCAGAATATAACTGACCGGTTCCGCCACGGGAATATTGGAGATGAACACATCTCGCATACAGGTGATCGTAAGTGCCCATACACCCGTTCCGATGGAAAATATCCCGATCATGGTCGTGGCTTTCTTCTTGCCGTACAGTTCCTCCACCACGCCGCAGATGACGATGATCGCTCCGACAATGACCAGAAGTGCTCCCAGTATTACATCGGCGCCATAATGATGTTTTAAAAAGGTGATATATTGAAATTCCGTGCCGATATAGATGCCTCGCACGGTACGACGATATTTGTCGTAGTAGGAGCTTAGGCGTATCTTTACCTCCTGCCCGGCCATTTCCTCCGTAAGCGGAACCATCAATCCGATCGTTTCGATCGCTTCGCCTTTTACGGGTTCCACATCTTCTTTGTAACCATTCACCCTTACACCATCGATATAAATGGAAACACTTTGATGATATCCTGTAACAAAAAGGTATTCTCCTGCGGTAACTCCTTCCGGAATCGTATTACGAAGAGTTACGGTTGTTCCCTCATAGCGAAGATTCTCCGTAGGCAAAGTAAGACGGTCATCCGCCCGGATGCCGTCTCCTGTTCCCTCTACGATCCAGCCGTCATTGAACGGACGGATCTCCCCTTTGCGAAGATCACTCTTACGAAACCCGAAAGAGTTGGTTGAAAGAGCAATAAAAAGAACTGCCAAAATAACCAATGCCAGAATGCCGTAGACAAAGGTCAGCTCTTTTCCTTTTTTAACCCCGGTAATGTCTTCACCCATGCAATCTCTTCCTCTGTATAACGGAAATGCCTCTGCTTATCTTCATTAACATATCCGTCCTGCATGCATCCCGCATACATTCTAAACATTCCACCACGCTTAAAAGCAGTCCTTAAAAGGAAACGCCTTTCCCCTTCCTCCGGGATCAGAACAAGATGCGCGGCAAATTTTTCCACCAAAGCACGCTGATCCTCTGCCTTCTTGTTGTTCAGAAAATATTTACACATCGCCTCATCCGAACAATCGAAATTCAGATGGTAACGCTTAACGAACTCCTTGGTCGTCTTTTCCTCATAATTAATGGCAATCTTTAACATCTTATACAGATCCCTGCCATGCAAAAGGAGCTCTTGCGGAACGCAGAAAGCAAGGCAATACATAAGTTTTGTTGTATAAAAAACATCCCTAGATGAAAAAACCCTTTCCGTTACGGCCCGGATCTTTGTCTTGTCAGAATACTCAAAGTGTCTCCGGAAATTTTTAATGCTTCTCGTCACACCGGTGATATTTTCTCTCCTGCCCTCATCCAACACGGCTTCATAGAGAGTTAACAGAGCATCGGCATCGCACGTTGATACAAAGTGCGAATATAACTCACGATTTCCCGTAATCTCCTTAAAACATTCACCGCCGTACCCGTAGGTGCCCAAAAAGAACGCTGCGATATTTAAACGGTTCGGGGCACAGTTCTCCAGCCAGGTCTTTACAACATCCGTCCCCGGTCTCAGAGAGAAAGGTAATTCAAAAGAAGTAAAGGTCTGCATCTTTAACTCAGGCGGAATTTCGGCAGACAAAATCGTTTCCACCTGCTCTTTCATTCCCTCTTCCTGTGCGTACCCAAAACCTTTCTTCTCGGTATATACTCTCGAAAGAACGCTGAAGAGTTTCTTATCATATCCACCGGCAGCGAGAGCCGCGGCTGTTTCGAGCAATTCTTTCGAGTCAAGGTTTGCTGTGATTCTTCTGATTTGAGCAGTTCCCGGGATTTCTGTATCGATCATAGTATTCTCCTTTAGACTTCATATTCCGACTGCCCGCTCAGAGGCAATCACTGTCTCATCCAACGATCTTGGGAAGAACATCTCCCACCTTTTCATGGATAACATAGTCGGCATATTTATCCATGTAGTGCTCTTCCTTCGTGATCAGGACGAGCCTGTTTCCCTTGTACATACGGGTTCCGAACTTCACCATATTATCAAACATATTTGTGCCGAGAGCCAGAATCAGATCCGCTTCTTCACAGGCATTTGCCGCTTCCGTCATCATGCTGTTTGCAATATTTTCCCCCATCAGACGGATTCCCGGACGGATAGCTGTTTCGCAATCGTCACAAAGAGGAACAGCCTTTGCGTCCCTCAAATAATCCACGGAAAAGCGTTTTCCACAATGAGGACACCAGTTGTTATGGATATTTCCAAAAAGCTCTACTACATTGGTAAGCCCCGCCATATTGTGTAATCCGTAATAGTTCTGTGTAATGATCTTATGGATCTTTCCCTGATCCTGCAGTCGCTTAAGATCATAATATAAAGAAGCCGGCTTCAGATTTTTACTGAGGATCTCCTTCTTGTAAAATTCAAAGAATTGATCCCTTCTGGCACTGTAATACTCCACTGCCATCATCTCATCCGGTGACTTATGATAAATGCTTTCCAGACGATAGCACTCTCTCGAAGACCAGATATTCTCTCCACCGCTTTCAATGATCGTACCTACTCCCAAAAATACAACGATCCTGTTAGATTCCGATACCATCTGACGAACTCTTTCAATCAACCCGCTGCCTTCTACCATACCATTTTCTCCTTCTCTTCTAATGAATTGCAATGTACCCCCAGGTGCCTTTTCCCCCACATAAATGTTTTTAACAAGCCTATGCCTTCCGGCTTGAATGCCAATCTTACCCGTAATTATAACACAAGGAACCATCCTATAAAAGAAAAAAAGGGTTCGAAGGAAAATCCTTCAAACCCTTTCATACGCCTGAGCCACGCGGGACTCGAACCCGCGACAACTTGATTAAAAGTCAAGTGCTCTACCACCTGAGCTAGTAGCCCATCCATACCATGGATAAACAAAAAGCCAGTTTTGCCTGGCTAAATACCCACAGTATAGTGCCCAGAACCGGAATCGAACCAGTGACATAAGGATTTTCAGTCCTCCGCTCTACCAACTGAGCTATCTGGGCATTTCTTCCCTCTCGGAAAGAGAATAGCGGGGACAGGATTTGAACCTATGACCTTCGGGTTATGAGCCCGACGAGCTTC
>CALDIE010000005.1 GCA_937901625.1 uncultured Lachnospiraceae bacterium | reverse complement strand
ATTTAATGCTACCCGGGATGTCCGGAGAGGATGTGTGTAAGGAGATCCGCAAGAAATCGGGTGTGCCGATCATCATGCTTACGGCAAAAACCGGAGAGAACAGTGTCTTAAACGGCCTCCAGATCGGGGCGGACGACTATGTGACCAAACCGTTCTCCGTAAAGCTATTGTATGCGCGTATGGAAGCGGTTTTGAGGCGTGCATCCGATGATTGTACAGATTTAAACGGAAAGTATTCCAGAGAGGATGACCTTGTCATTGATTTTGCTGAATGCAGCGTCAGAAAGAAGGGGGAGCTGCTTTCGCTTACCAAAAGCGAGTGGAAGATCTTATCGTCAATGGCGGCTCATCCGAAGAAAGTCTTTAGCCGCAACGAGTTGATCGATCTCGTATTCGGTGCGGAGGCAGACAGCTTTGACAGAGTGATCGATACCCATATCAAAAATCTTCGAAAGAAAGTGGAGACCGATCCGAGAAAGCCGGTATATATTAAGACGGTTCACGGGATCGGTTATAAATTCGGAGGTGACGGGGATTGAAAAAAATGCGTCTGCGAACAAGCATGTCGTTGGCATTTGCAGTTCTTGTTGCCCTGACGGTGTGCATGATCAGTCTTCTCTCGAGTTATTTTATAAGAAAAGAATTTGAAGAGTATGTTATATTCTCGGAAAAAAAACAGGCAGATGATTATGCCGAGAATATAGAAAGCCATTATGATGAGTCGAACGGCGGATTCAACATAGAGTATGTAAATATCATGGGGATGTTTGCGTTAAAGGACGGATTTATCCTTCGGCTGTATGACGCGGACGGAAACCTTGTATGGGATGCGGAAAATCACGATACGGAGTTTTATCAAGAGGTGATGAAATCCATTGCCGAGGAAATGGAAGAAAAACTTCCGGAGTTTGGCGGTGATTTTGTAACCTACGATTATAACCTTGAGAGCGGGGATAAGCAGATCGGGAAGTTAGAGATCCGTTATTTCACTCCGTATTATCTCGATGATAATGATTTCCGCTTCATCACTTCACTGTATCGGATCTTAAGTCTTGCCGGATTGATATCCATCATTGTTGCTATCGTGTTTGCCATCCTTTTTGCCAGACGTATCACGACGCCGGTTTCGGGCGTTATCTCCCTTACAAAAAAGATATCCCAGGGGGATTACGGTGTACGAGTCGATATGAACCAGAAGGACAGGGAAACATATGACCTTGCAAACTCGGTCAATCACATGGCTGCGTCCCTGGAAGAGCAGGAATATTTAAGACGTCAGCTAACCGGCGATATCGCGCACGAATTAAGAACCCCCGTCACGAATATTTCCTCTTATATGGAGATGATGATCGATGATGTGATGGAGCCGACGTCGGAGAGATTGAAAAGCTGTTATGATGAACTTTCCCGTCTTTCCGATATGATCAAAGACCTCGAACGCCTGGAAAAAGCGGAGTCGGGGAAGATCCATCTGAATAAAGAGGATGTGGAATTAGTAAGCCTTTCCGAAACGATCCTTCAGAGCTTTGAAACCGGAATCCATGAAAAAAACATCGAGGCAAGGGTTATCGGAGAGGAGGTTCATATCGATGCCGACAGGGGCAGGATCGCTCAGGTGGTAGCCAATCTGTTATCGAATTCCCTTAAATATACGGATGAAGGCGGAAAGATCGTCATTTCCGTAAAAAAGAAAAAGAATACCGCGGAACTGATCGTGGAAGATACGGGTATCGGTATCCCTAAGGAGGAAGAAGAGCGGATATTCGAGCGTTTTTACCGGACGGATAAGTCGAGAACAAGAAAAACAGGCGGTACGGGAATCGGCCTTACCATTACAAGAGTGATCGTGCAGGCGCATGAAGGGACGATAACCTGTGAAAGTGAGCAGGGAAAAGGCAGCCGGTTTATCGTGACTTTGCCGATCAAATAACATCCGTTTTCAAAATTTACGGAGGTAGACAATGAAAGAAAAGAATACATCCGTTTGGTTTTGGGCGGAGCTCATATGCAACATACTGATCGTTGTATTAACACTGTGCGGCATCTATGCGATGATTACCAATCATGCATCCGGTACGGGTCTTACCGACTCAGGGTGGAAAAATCTTAAATACTTTACCGTTCTGTCAAATATATTTTGCGGGATCGTGGCGGCAGTGAAAGCAGTCTTTGTGCTTATAAAAAAAGAGTTTCCTGTGTTTTTAAAACTTGCGGCAGCCGCTGCGGTTGGAGTTACCTTTCTTATCGTAGCTGCGTTTCTTGCGCCGCTATACCCGGAGCTAAACCTCTATCAGGGCGGCAACCTCTGGTTTCATCTGATCGTTCCGCTGGTGGCGATGGCGGAGTTTTTATTCCTTGGCTCAAAAGAAAAGATACCGTTTCGGTATACTGTTTTTTCGGCTGTTGCGGCTCTTGCGTACGGCGGAGGGTACTTAGCCAATATCCTGATCAACGGGATCGGGGAGTGGCCGCACAGCAACGACTGGTACGGATTTTTAAACTGGGGACTTCCCGCGGGGCTTGCGATCTATGCCGGTATAGTGATCTTAAACTGGCTGATCGCGGTGATTTTGAGGTTCTGTAATGAGGTTGTCAGAAAAATAATTTTGACAAGGAAGGAATAACCCGCTACGTCCTCCTGTCACAAGTGGTAGACGGTGATGTATCTGCCGGAGTAGATTTTGTTGGAGTCCGTCAGTAGCCCGGATAAGGGACCTTCGAAAACCTGGGCGTTATAAGTGGTAGTCTCCTTGTGGTTGTTGAAGTAGCAGGACTGATAAGAAGCCACTTCGCTGCTATATACACAAACATACAGATCGGTAATATTCTTTTGTCTTAAATAAGATTCTTCGCGTGGGTCGGAAACAGGAATAGCCCAGGTAGTGGGAGCCCCGACCCGGTTATGGCGGCACAGATACGCCCAGGGCACGCATTTGCTGTTAAGGATACAGGCATCGTCATCCGTAAACAAATCATCATTTTTCAAAACCTGAAGGATTTCATTATATTGATTTGCCTGCTGTTTTGATGTCAGTAATCCGGCTGCGGGACCATCCGTAAGCGGTACCGTCAATTGAGATAGCGGAGCATCTCTGTATATGCCGAGAATGCGTTGAACTCCGCTGATCGTAACTAAGAATGTTCCGATAAGAATGCAGACAGCCCGGAAACAGACAGATCCTTTTTCTTTTTGGGGAAGCGAAGTTATCTGTTGGCTCAGATATAAAAAGCCTGCGCATGCCGACAGGCAATAGCCAACGAGCATGGCGTCGTAGCGTGTATTGGAGGCAAAAGCGAAACATACAGCCACAAGAAGCCCGGCTAAGTACAGGATCACGGCATCGGATCGATCTTTCTGTAAAACAGCCCAAAGAATAGAAGGGAATAGGGAGATGGCAAACGAACCCAGATAACTGTAGCATGGGATTACGCTGATCAGGAGCAGGGGTTTGAGCAATGACAGCAAACACACAGTTATCTGGAGGAAGTAAAACAAAACGGAAGGTTTTTCTTTTCTTTTTAACAACACATAAGCACAAAGAAGCGCGACCGCGCAGATGACCGGCATGGAATTAGTATTCCGATGGTGATCGATCATTTCCCGGAGAGACGAAAGGAACGATGTGGCGTGTGCCGGGTCGGATAGTACATATTTAAGGTTATTAGCGTATTGGAAGATATCCCCTTTAAAAAGGAACAGTACGCTATATAAACCGGCGCTTATAAGTATACCCAGACCGGTTTGCAATAATTGTTTTCTGTTTTGCTTTTTGGTAAGAAGAACCGGGTAAATAACAATGATCGGAAGGGATAAATAGGGGTTGCATAATACGGCCAATGACAAGGATATTCCGGATAACAGATTTCGCACGGAAACAGATTTGGAACTTTTCGGATCGGCGATCAAAAAGGAAAGAACCACAAACCTTAAACACAGGTTGTAATAGCTCGGTCCGCAGATGTTGGCACGCGAAAAAAACAGCAGGATCAGCGCGGTGATAAAAGCCATAAGCGAACTGCAGGTTTTTCTGAAATGAAAATACCAAAGGAGGCTGACGCAAATGGAAAAGAGAATGCTGATAACGCGAAAATATAATATGATTCCGCTCAAAGATGGAACCGCTAACGAATACAAATAAAAAAACGGCAGCAATACAGGCACGAAAAATTGTATCGGATTCAATTCATCCAGGATGAGTCGATCCCCCTGAAGTAATCGGCAGGTTGTGGAAAGATAGAAGGATTCATCCGTTTGACAAAAACTGAACCGCGCATGAATGCACAGTGCGGCAGCAGTAAGTAGTAGCAGGAAGACCTGCTTTTTTTCTGTTGATTTCATTGTATAACATCCCCCCACGGAGAATTATTTGTTTCATTAACGAAGTGGTGAGTGTGACACTGGGACGTACCTACTGTCAGCTTTTTTCGCAGGTGTCACAGGGACGTACCCATTATGACACAGGGATGTACCTGCTGTCACGTTTTGAATGTGACACAGGGACGTACCTGTTGTCAGCTTTTTTCGCAGGTGACATAGGGACGTACCTACTGTCATAGGGATGTACCTGCTGTCACATTTTTGCCCATACGGATATAGGGGGATCGTGTGTGGGTACTCCCGGTGCTGGTGATAGTGGTTATCTCTCGCCGTACGGACATAGGGGGATCATGTGTGTGGGTACTCCCGGTGATGGTGGTAGTGGTTATCTCTCGCCGTACGGACGTAGAGGGATCGTGTACTCCCTTTATGGCGATTTACGCGCTGAGCAGCATGTTTACGCAAAACACCGGGAAGTACTTTACGGCGCTGTTTATCGCAATCTCCGGACAGACAGGTATCTTTCCGGTGCAGCCGGCAGCTGATCTCGTCGCGACTGCCTTTGGGATTATCCTGAAATTCTTTTATCAGAAATATTTTTTCGATGCGCCTCCTACCATAAACAACTACGAATTCCGGGCGACCAGAGCCTGTACAAGATTCCAATATGGGTTTTTCATAAAATCTAACGATCATGATATCTCTTCTTAAATATTGCGATAATCTTCTAAGTCATATTATTTTTGGGGCAAGTTAGAGGATTATCCAAATAATAGACATATAATCCTTTAACTTTCGGATAAAAATATAATGCACATCGCGTTATTCCAAGCCTCTCATAAAGAACGGAACATAAAGACCGGAACATAAAGACCGGAATTCCATGGCACATTGACAGCCATGCCCTGATTGGGTATTGTGAACACAAAGGGGTGGACCATGGAGATAAAAGAAATACGACAATCGCCCGGTTTAAGTCAGAGTGAATTTGCAAAAGAGTTTGGCTTCAGCGTCAGAACCTTGCAGAAATGACAAACTGTGAATGATCAGAGTCAAATATCATATAAGGGAAAGGCTCTTGGGATTCTCGCAGATAGTGATACTAAGGATCTGTTCATAAACAAATCTTCACAATTGACTTGTTCAGATGCTCATCTGCTGCATCAGAAAGCCTCGCCGTAGCCCGCTACGGCTACGTTTTCTTCTTTGCACATGAGCACCTGCCCTGCGTCAAATTGCAAAGTTATTTATGAACAGTTCCTAAGGAAATGCATGAAGGGAGGTCCGCTAAAAGTGGACAGATCAAAGGTTACGGAGGAACAATACGAAAAGAAGTTAAAACTGGAAACCTGCATAAAGGGACTGGGCTCCCTGGCGGTAGGTTTTTCCGGTGGAGTGGATTCCACCTTTTTATTAGCCGTGGCGCATGAAGTGCTGGGAGAGAAGGCATTGGCGATCACCCAGGCGGATGACGGAGTGCCGGGACGTGAGGTGCGTGAAGCGGAGGAGTTTTGTAAAGGACGGGGAATACGGCAGGTGATCTGCCATGTGGATCCCTTGCAGGAGGAGGAATACCGCTTTAACGGGCCGAAAAGATGTTATGTTTGCAAGCGGGGGATCTTTTCCGAGATCCTTAGGATCGCAAAAGAAGAGGGGATCGAATATGTGGCGGAAGGTTCCAATATGGATGATCTGGGCGATTATCGGCCGGGGCTTCAGGCCGTGGCGGAATTGCACGTAACGGCACCTCTTCGGGAAGCCGGGTTAAGTAAAGCGGATATCCGCGCGCTGTCTAGGGCGATGGAGCTACCCACCTGGGATAAACCGGCGTACGCATGCCTCGCGACAAGGTTTTCTGCAGGCGAGGAGATCACCAAGGAGAAACTCCACATGGTGGAGGCAGCGGAGCAGTTTCTGATCGATCTGGGATTTAAAGAGGAGCGGGTGCGGGTGCACGGCGATACCGCCAGGATCGAAGTGCCGGAGAAAGATATCGAGCGTCTGGCAAAAAAAGATGTGCGGGATCGTATTACGGAAGAGTTTAAGAAAATCGGTTTTGTATTCGTTTCACTGGACCTTAGCGGCTATCGCATGGGAAATATGAATCGAAAGTAACATGCATCGGTGCAGACCGAAAGAAGCGTGACAGGAGGCGCATATGATCACAAAGTTTATTGTTTCGTTTATCAAAGGGATTCCCATGGCGTTCCGGGAGCATCCGTTGGTGGCAGTGATATTGTCGGTGTTGCTGATCGTATTGTATGTATTTGCGTCGAAGACCGCGTTTAAGAAGTTTCGGGAAGATGCGGGTAAGAAGGCGAAGGGCGCACTGTGGTGGGTGCTTGTTGGATTGTATATGGTCCTCAATCTGAGCCGTTATGTCGCAATATTTATGTTGCTGTTTGCGTCTGAAGTAGCGGAGTTGGATCCTATGTTCTTAAACAACGGCTTTTTTGTCGAGATGATCTTTATCAGCCTGATCGTCATTTTCTACTATGGATGGAAACTTAAGAAAATGAATGAGGAAGTGCCGGCAAAGGAAACATCGCCAAAAGGAACAAGAAGCATTGACAGGAGTGCCGAAGAGGAAGAGATGCAGGAACTTCAGGATACGATGGGAAAGATCATTAAAGGCGTGGTATTGATCGTCCTCAATATCCTCTTTCTCATCACCAACCTGGAAAATACACTTCGCGGATTCGGATTTACCGTCTTTAAAAAGAACTTGGGAGAATGGCTCTTTAACTTCTATTGCGCAGCGTCTGCGGAGTTTATACTGGGCGTCTTTGTGACGATCGTGGGAACATTGTTTTCCATCATTCTCGGAAGTCAGAGTGCTCAATTTGAGCAGGCATATAAAGAGAATGAGGACAAAGTAGAGGCGTTCATGGATGAGCGGGAAAATAAAAAGAATAAGAAGAACAAAAAGTAAGTAGTAAGAAAGCAAGTAAGGATGAGAAGTAGTAAAAAGGCGCCGGGCGTTCCCTTAGTGATCGTCCAGTGCCTTCTCTACTGCAATGGCTAACTGATCGGCGCAGGAAGTCCCGCGCACACCGCATTGGTTGCCCTTTAAAATTTCGATTACCCGTTTTGCCTCCATCCCTTCCAACAGTTTGGAGATGGCAAGGGTATTGCCGGGGCAACCGCCGGAAAACTTAACATCATATATCTTCTCGCCTTCGAGCCCGAAGGTTATCTGTCTGGAACAGGTTCCCTGAGTTGTGTACTTATAGTGCTGCATGAAATATCCTCCTGTGATAGTGCACGTCTATATTTCACATTATATCCCACGGGAAAAGTGGTGACAAGGGGACGTACCTGCTGTCACACTTTGCGTGACAGCAGGTACGTCCCCTTGTCACCACATCCCCCAAAAAGAAAGGCAACACAAAATGACCATCAATGACTATATCAGTGAATCAAAACACATCGTCTTCTTAGGTGGAGCCGGAGTGTCTATGGAGAGCGGGATCGCGGACTTTCGAAGCGCAAACGGCCTGTATAAGAAGCGGGATCCGAGGTTTCGGAGGTACAAGGCAGAGTATCTCTTAAGTATCGATTGCCTGGAGCGCCATCCGGAGGTATTTTTTGATTACCTGCGAAGCCACCTGGACTGTCGGAGTGCGACGCCTAATGCTGCCCACAGGAAACTGGCGGAGATGGAGCAAAAGGGAAAACTGGACGGTGTGATCACACAAAATATCGATGGACTGCATCAGGCTGCAGGAAGTAAGAAGGTGTGGGAGATCCACGGTACGCTCTTAAGAAACTACTGCATGGGGTGCCATAAAGAATACGGAAATGACGTAATCTTTGAAAGCACGGAAAGCATCCCAAGGTGCAAAGAATGCGGAAAGATGATCCGCCCGGACGTAACACTGTACGGAGAACTCCTGCCCGGCAGGACCTACGAGGAAGCGGAAGGTCTCATCGCCTATGCGGATCTCCTCATTATCGGAGGGACTTCTCTAAAAGTAGGGTCTGCCGCAAGCCTAGCAAGGAAATACAAGGGAAAGTATCTCGTGATCATCAATAAAGAGAGAACCGAGATGGACAAAAGGGCGGATCTGGTGATAAGAGAAAGCATCGGGGCGGTAATGAGTACGGTGGAGGTATGAAGGAAGAGGCGGCATTGTAGGTGTACAGTGCCGTTTTTTAGGTGGGGGAAATGGGACATATAATTGGGGTAAAATAATAATGAGGGAAATCAGCTTCTTAGAGTAAAACAGGACTGAAACAGGAGTTCGAATTAATATTATCCATATAGATAGAGTTTAGGTAGAGATGGTATAATATCTAAAGTGAGATATGATTAAGAAGGTGTAGGAAAAGAATACAAATCGGAAGGATGGGGTAGTATGGAGAATACATTTGTAGAAGTCAAATCAAATGGAATTGTGTCAGCAAAACAAGGAACAAATAGCAGAGTACCATATGAACATCAGAAGAAGGCAATGAAGAATCTTGATATTATAGATGAGATTCCAAGTTATAGTACTTTAGTTGTTCTTCCTACGGGTGGGGGAAAAACATATACTGCCTCAATGTGGCTTTTAAAACATGCAATTGATAAGAAGAAAAAGGTATTATGGATTGCACATCGCCAAATGTTATTAGATCAGGCGGCTGAATCCTTTCAAAAATATGCATATATGGAAAATATTCCAAATGTTTCTGCGTTCTCGTACAGAATAATTTCCGGTTCCAACAATCATGACAGGACTATTGATATATCACCCAGAGATAATTTGCTCATCGTTAGTAAGGATAGTATTGGGAGAAATATCGAAGCGCTGGATAAATGGTTGGAAGGAGAAGAAGAAATATATCTTGTTGTTGATGAGGCTCATCATTCTACGGCAAAAACATATCGAAAAGTTATTTCTCATGTTCAATCAAAGGTGAAAAACACTAAGATTATAGGACTGACAGCAACGCCATTTAGAACTGCTGATAGAGAAAAGGGATTGCTATCCAGGATTTATTTGGATGGTGTTAAATCCGGAAAAGCAGAAAAAGGAAATATTGGTATTGCTTATCAAATTGGTTTAAAGGAATTAATTAACAAAAGGATATTATCAAAACCGATATTTGAAAGTTACTATACTGAAGAAGCCTTTGATGGTGCAATTGGGTTGGATGATTTGGATAAGATTTCACACTTGGATGTAATACCGGAAGATATAGCCAACCAGATGGCGGATAGTGCAGCCAGAAATAGATTAATAGTCGACACCTATAAGAAAAATCAGAAAATCTATGGAAGAACCATAATATTTGCAATAAATGTTGTGCATGCAGTGACGCTGTGCAAATTGTTCAGAGATGAAAAGATTTCTGCTGAATATGTTGTCTCAAATATAAAGGATATGGTAACCGGAGTTACTGTAAGCCGAGAGGAAAATGAAAAGAAAATAGAGAGTTACCGAAGCGGTAAAACAAAAATATTGATCAATGTGAACATCCTTACTGAGGGGGTTGATTTACCGCAGACGAAAACGGTTTTTCTTGCGCGTCCCACAGTTTCGACTATTCTTATGACACAGATGATAGGACGAGCGTTGAGAGGTGAAGCGGCCGGTGGAACAGAGGATGCCCATATTGTATCTTTTATAGATAATTGGAAGGAGTATATTGCCTGGGTTAATCCGGAAAATTTATTTATAGATGAAAACAGCAATTTCACAAATTCGAAATCAGAGCGTCAGCGCCATGAGATGCGTTTGATTGCATTATCAAAGATAGAGGAATTTGCGAAAATATTAGATGAGTCTGTAGATACAAGGGCATTAGAGAAAGTCCCTTTTGAAAAAAGGATTCCAATTGGAATGTATGCTTTTTCATACCTTGAAGAAAACGGTATGGATCATTCATGCCAGGTTATGGTGTATGATAGTACAATGGAAGCATATGAGGAAATGATGAAGACGCTACCCGAATTATTCGTAGAGTATGGTGTTGATGAAGAATTCCCTCCACAAAAAATCCTTCAGAAAATAGCTGCACAAATTAGAGATACATATTTTTTGGGAGAGATGATACCCCCGTATGAAGAAAGAGATGTTTTACAGATATTAAAGTATTATTCGCAGTATGAGGAAGTACCAAAGTTTTATACTTTTGACGCAATAGACGCAAGCAAGTTAGATATTGCAGCAATTGCAAAACATATATATAACGAGAATATGGGACCAAAGAAAAAATCAGAGTATATAGAATCTTTGTGGGAAAATACGGATGATAATCTCCTTAAATTGTTTTTCGGGAGAAAGATATATTTCTGGAAACAACTGGATATTGAACTGATGAAATTATCGAGTCTGGATATGTTCAATGATGAAGATAACGTAAAGTACGGAAAAAGAGAATTAGTAGATATGTCCTTAAGGGAGATAGGAAAAATAAAACCGGAGTATGAGAAAGAGCTTCGGGATAAGGCTTTTAAGGAATCTAAAAGCAGAGGATATTATGTATGTTCAAATTGTGGGAAAAAGTCAAAAAACCGGATTATTTTCCAAGTAGATCATATAGTTCCACTTAATAAAGGTGGGAAAACGGTGCCGGAAAATCTGCAGATATTATGTAAAACTTGTAATATGAGAAAGAGTGATTCTCTATGAAAGAATTATGTTACGATCCATACTCCGTAGCCTATTTTGTGGTAAGTCAAAAAATGGGTGAAAAAACAAAGTTGGATTTTCTGGGAAATTTATATAGAGAAGAATATGAGTATATTCATCCCAGTTATAAGAGAAATAAGAAGAGGTTTGTTTCCGAGGTATTATTCTGGTCGAATTATATGATTGATAAGGATGTGCTGGATGAGGAATTTCCTGTAATAAAAAAAGATTTTGAGTCACTGGGAAGATTATTAAAATCCGATAATATCGTATCTGAACGTACCGAAATAGATATGTATTTTCTACTTCTCAGACTTCGTATTGTATATTCGGATGGCCATAAATATACAAGGATGAAATTGAGAACTTTATTAAAACATTATGGATATAAAAGGAGAACAGAAAAACTTAACACAAGAATTCGTGAGTGCCTATTGTTTTATCATATTCAAACATGTCTACGGGGAGAACAGGAATGTGATATAGAAACAATAAAACTGGATGATATGATAACCTTTAGCTTGTTGTAAAAGAAATAAACAAATGTTTAGGATCATGGATATATCAAGAAAAGAATTTGAAATGGATATTTTTGATGCAGTATATGGAAAGCTGGAAGATAAGTATTCGAAGAATGATGACGGGAAATAGGTGACCAACCATGACATCCAATATAGAAGTTTTTACCCAAAACAGCATTAGGATATTGCACCGCAAGGGGATGATAAACAATGCATATTTATATCGATTTTGACGATTGTCTGTGTGAGACAGCCAGGCATTTCTCCGGATTTGCGAAAGAACTGTTCGGGATAGAAGTACCGTATGAGGATATCAGATACTTTAATCTGCAGAAATCATTTTCCTTAACGGAAGAGCAGTTTGAGGAGATGATGATCAAAGCGCATCAGGCGGAGATCCTTCTTTCCTATGAGGAAACACCGGGCGCGGTGGAGGTGGTTAACGCTTGGGTGGATGAGGGGCATGAGGTGTCCATCATTACCGGGAGACCGTATAGCACCTATGAGGCATCCAGGGAGTGGCTCGACCGCCATGGACTTGATCGTGTCAGATTATATTGCCTTAATAAATACGGACGGCAGGGCTTTATCAGGAATAATGACTTTAGCCTTGAGTTGGAAGACTATTACAAGATGCGCTTTGATTATGCGATAGAGGATTCTCCGGCGGCATTCCGCTTCTTTGAGCATTTGCCGGGATTAAAGGTGATGGTGTATGACAGACCGTGGAACCGTGAATGCGATTTCCCCGGGGAGGGCTACCGCCGGTGCCGTGATTGGGAGACGATCAGGAAGGGAATGGGAAGATGAATCTGTTTGAAGAGATAAGCGAAGATCTCTTTCGCCCTCTTACAGGAATAAATAAAAAGAAATATGCCGATCTTCTTACTCTTGCTTGGGATAAATGTAAGCGTATGCCTATGTATGCCATTGAAAAGAGTACTGTTTTTGATATGGCAGAGGAATATCTTTTGGGGCTCGATGAAACGATCGAGTTGGATGATGATGAAAAAGAGGAACTCGATACGCCTTCATTTGATGCGCGCAGTATTGCGGGGGGATTCATCCGGAGGCTAAAGGATACCGGATGGCTCGTGGAAAAAGAGGGGGAATACGAAGAAGAATCCAAGATAGCGATCAATTACAAGATCGTTCCGATCCTCAAGTCGTTTCAGGAAATCATCAGCCCGTCGATCGTTACCTATAAGGGGAAACTCTTTAAGATCTATTCTATGTTTGAACATATTTCAGAGCATGGGAGCCCCTATGAAGGCGTGCTCAAGGAAGCGTCGGAAGATTTTGACAATCTGAACCAGGCGCTGAGGACCTTGGCTGCCGCTATAGAGGATCATATTGATGCTCTGACTTCCGGAAAGAAACCGGAAGAAATTCTGGAATTCTTTGAAAAATATGAGGAGAAGATCGTCGTAGGATCTTATCATCGTTTTAAGACGAATGACAATCTGTTTTATTACAGGACAAGTCTGTATGAAAGCCTGGACAGATGTGAAGATGAGCTGATGGATGCACTGGTGGAGGACTATATCGATACAGAACGAGTGGATCGGGAAGAGGCGTTTATACGGATCAGGGAACTGATTCAAAAGATACGGATGGATATCGAAGAGATGGAAGCCACCATGAGGACCATTGATGACAGACATATCCTGTACAGAACCAGAGCGGTTCAAAAGGCGCAGTTTATGCTCCTTTCAGACGGAAGCGTCAAAAGCAAGATCAATAATCTGCTTAGATTTTATGCGAGTGGAATTCGATCCAGGGATGATATGTACGAAGAGGATGACACCTGTATATTTGATGTGTTTCAGATTTACGGGCAAAATTATTTTGACAGTGCGTCTCTGGCAACACCGGTAAGAAAGAGAAAACCTACGCTGATCGAGATGATGTTCATGGAGGAAGATCTTGACCTTGAAATCGTAAATGAGAAGAACCGAAAGATGATGGAATATATCCGAAACGCATTGACATCTGAAAATGTAAATACTTATGCAGGAACGGTTCTTAAGGGAAAAACAGCGGTTTCGGCAAGACATTTGTTTGAGGAAAAACCGGACGATCTGGTGAAGATCATAGGCTTATTTACGTATCAGAATTCTCCGGAGAGAGAATATGACATCAGGTTAAAGGATGAGTATGTGGAAAGTCACGGGGTAAGATTTAAGGAATTTATTGTGGAAGGAAGGAAAGCATAGTTATGGCTGCGGATATCAAAGAGGAGATCGCCAATTACCTGTTGAACAATTGTTTTCTCATAGGCAATGTGGATTCTACAAGAGAAAAATACTACTATGTGATCAACCACGAGGAGGCTTTCCGAAGTATATTTCAGCCCATCGGATATACATTGGTCATCCATCGGAATCTTCGGGTTATTCAGTTGGTAAACAACCACGGAACAGGGAGGCTGTCGCTTAAGAAATATGAGAGCATTATGCTTTTGATCTTTCGTCTTCTTTACGTGGAGAAGAGAGAGAGCCTCTCAACCAATATTGACGAGGTGGTCGTTACGGTCGAGGAAGTAAAAAATGAATATGAGAAGCTAAACCTCCCTAAGAAGTTTGACCGGGCGCTTTTGGAGGATTCCATAAGAAATATCAAGAGATATAATCTTGTTCAGCCTAAGGATAGGTTATTGGATATGAATGCAAGGATCCGGATCCATCCTTCCGTTATGCTTGCTATGCCGGATGCAGATATCAACAAGGCTTATGAACAGACAAGTGCTTTTCTTTTGCAATACGTAAATTCGGACGAGGAGGAAGACAGTGATGATTAAGATGACAAGACTTCGTCTGATCAACTGGCATAATTTTCAGGATGATACGATCGATTTTAAAAATATAACCTATCTGTTAGGTGTCAATGCGGTCGGAAAGACAACGATCATGGATG
Source organism: uncultured Lachnospiraceae bacterium (assembly GCA_937901625.1). Lineage (GTDB taxonomy): Bacteria > Bacillota > Clostridia > Lachnospirales > Lachnospiraceae > NK4A136. Next base: position 9,992 of record CALDIE010000005.1, on the reverse strand, counting down.
CCATCCGGTACTGTCTGACCACGAATAAGGATTTTAATACCGCCGGGAACAAAAAGAGCGGCCGTACCTTGCTTGGTTCCGTTCATCAGAAACAGAGAGCAGAGGACAGTTACCTTCGTCCCGGACATACGGTTTCGTATATCGGAGTGGAATTTTGCGATGAAGGGATCGGGAAGAACTTCGTTATAATCGTCCGGGTGGAGTCGGAGACTCCCAAACAGGATCTGAAAGGCGTTTCGCAGGACTGGTTTATCACAAAGCCCGGATACAGTCTGGAAGACATTCCGTTCTTTACAAATGAAAAGAACGGAATGCGGCCGACCTCCAGAGATGCGTTTAAACTGGAAAATAAAGGGATGGACAGAGCTTCCAATCAGACGGATGCGAGAAAGCGTATTTGCAGAGTCCTTGGAATAGGCGATTCGGAATCACCCGTCGGGAAAAAATTTAATGAAGTTTTTCACATGGGGACAAGTCTGGAAGACATCAAGGATATCCGTGAATTCATTTATACGTATATTCTTCCGGAACCCAAGGTCAATGTCGAGTTCCTTCAACAGGATATGCGTGAATTGGAACGCCTTCAGGAAATCCTGCAGGAGGCGCAGGATAGAGAAAAACTGCTTGAAGAGATCAATGAAAAGATCAATGAAGCAAAGGAAAAATTTGCCAAAGTAAAGGTAAATGAATTGTTGGTCGCGTATGCGGACTATCAGGGGAATGTGGAAGAACAGCAGGAAAACAATAATCTGATCGCACAATATAAATCGAGTATTGAAGCGCTTGAACACAATATCGGGGAATTGTCGAAAAGAGAGAAAGAGGCGGAGGAGCTTCTCTATCAGGCAAGAAAAGCAGAGGAAGAAGATGAGGACAATAAAAAGTTAACGACGCTGCAAAAGGAGAATGAGAGCAGAAAAGAGGAACATGAAAGGCGCTGTAAAGAGGCAGCGGTCTATGAACGACTGCTTGCCGATCTGTGTTCACTTCATAAAAGAATACTCAGAGCGGGCATTGTTTGTGAATGGGATGAAAGTGTTCTTACCGATCTGCTTGCTACACAGGAGGCGCATATAGAAGGGATCAAAGCAGCCGAAAGCGCGCTTGCCGGGATTCATGAGACAATCCGGGAAAAAGAAGCAGATCATACTATACGGATCCGGGAGTTAAACGGACAGATAAAAGAACTGGAAGGCGTGATCGCTCAGTTATCAGCCGGAAAGATGGATTATCCCAAGGAAGCACTTCTTGTCAAAAACCGTATAAACGAAGAGTTGGTTAAGGAGAATCAAATCGGAGAAGCCAGGTTGTTATGTGAGTGGTTGTATATGACCGATGACAGCTGGCAGGATGCGGTTGAGAGCTATTTAAATACGCAGAGATTTAATATCATCGTTGCACCCGAGCATTACTTAACAGCCAAGAAGGCATTTATTGCATTGGGGGATAAGGTTAAGGGAATCGGTCTTGTGGATACAAGAAAACTTAACGATGCCGAACAAAAAGAAGAAGGCGTTCGGTATCTTTCCGATACGGTTGAGTCAGAAAATACCTCTGCGAAGCGGTATGTTGACTTTATCATGCGCGGACTGATCTGCTGCGAGAGCGCGGATGACCTTGAAAATCATAAAAAGAGTGTAACGAGAGACCGCTTACGCTTTCAGAACTATACATTGCAGAGGATGGCAAAGCAGGATCACTTTATCGGTGTCGACGCGATAGAGAAGAGACTTAAAGAGCGCAGAGAAATGTTATCTGCCGTAAGGCAGGATTTTGCGTCAGCGCAGAAGGAAAAGAATTCCTTTGATGAAGTCGCTAAAGACTATGAAAGATTTGTTTCCGGTAATTGCTTTGAGCAGATGGAAGCATATTCCGAATCCGGACAGAGGGCATTCGCTCTTCAAAAGGATATAGAGGAGACGAAAGCACGTATAGAGGAATTAAAGAAAAATCCGATCCTCCTTGCGGTGTTTGATCATGTCAGAGAGTGCGAGGAAAAATATCGAGAGATCAATAACATGATCACTACAAAGAAGGCAAAAAAACAAAATCTTGAAAAAGAAGTAAAGGATAGGGAGAAGCGAAACGAAGAGCTTTTAAGATTGTCTGACATCGTAAGATCGGAATATGAAAAAGAGCTCACCGGGTATCCCGAATATGCGGGTGAGGTAGAAAAGAAATACACGGATGAACGAAGGGCGAAAACGGCAGCGGAAATAGCAAGAAACTTTAGAAGTGCCGCATTACAGCAGGAAATTGCTCTGAATAATTATATGAATCAGTTCCTTATTCCTTTACAGAATAAGTATACAGCAACATATACCTGTGATTTTCCCGAAGGGATCGCGGGTGCCCTGAGGTATCAGCAGGAGTATCTTTCTCTTAAAAACATCGAGTTGGAACGCCATAAATCCGAGTTAAGTCAGGCGCAGGAACGTTGCAAAGAAAGGTTTCGTAAAGAAATCCTTTTCAGAATGAAGGATGATATTCACAACGCAAGGCAACAGTTTAAGCAGATCAATCGTGTCATGGAAAAACTACAATATGGCGAGGAACGCTATCGTTTCGGCATCGATCGGAGTAAGGATAAAGAGCTGGGGATGTTTTATGACATCATTATGGATAAGGATAATCGACAGATCGATCAGGATAATGAGATCATGATGTACCTGGCGGAAATCGATAAATCCGAGGCATATGAAAGCCAGGTGGAGGATTTTATGAGCCGTATCATGATCGATGTGGAGGAACATGCGAAAGAAAATCTTTCCGGAAATAAGTCCGGGGCAAAGACCATGGGAGTGTATGTTGATTACAGGACATACTTGGACTATGACATCATAGTGACGAATACCGTTACCGAAAAGGAAGTACCGCTGTCAAAGGTAAGCGGGGAAGGAAGCGGAGGCGAAAATCAGGCTCCGTTCTATGTGGCCATATGCGCATCTCTCCTTCAGATTTACGATCAAAATCCGGATGGATGTATCCGCCTGGTTTTACTTGATGAAGCCTTTAACAATATGACCAGCGACCGGATCGAGCCGATGATGGATATGTTTAAGTCCATGAACCTGCAGCTGGTTCTCATTGCCACGGCGGAAAAGGCTACCGCCATTTTCCCGTACTGCGATTTGACGTACTCGATAGTTAAATCCGGCAACCGGAATGCGATCGGTGCATTTGAAAGGATATGAGTGAATGGATTACGGTAAGGACATTGTAAGCCGCCTGTTGGATATGTATGAGCGCAGAAACGGATATTTGAGAGATCCGAAGGAATTGCGTTCCATACAAATCGATGTTGCTAAAGTATACCCGGCTTATGCCGACAGGTATGACCATGAGAAATATATAGATATAAACCTTGCGATAGAGAAGAGTACGGAGGCCGGCTATGTGACAGCAGATAAAAAGCCGACCGGAGAGTATTCGAAAGTCAGATTAAATATCGCGAATGTTGACAGTGCCTATGTTTTTTTGAAAAGGAGCAGCATACCCGAACAATGCGAAAAAGTGAGAAGCGTACTGGAGGCAGCAAAAGATGGGGCGGGCGATCCGGCTCTTAAGGTCATTTACGATTTCACCGAGCAGACAAACGCATATAAAAAACTGCCTTATGATCTGGGATTTGATGCACAAAGACTTGCCGTAGTTTTAAGGATCATAGACAGGATAACGAAACTTGAAAGTGAAACATATATCCGTAACTTTTCGACTGCGTTGTTTAAAGACTCAAAAAGATTTCAAAAGGAATATCGCTCCACGGTGGAGAGCATCTTATTTGATTATACGGATGATGTTGTGGAAAAGGATGGAATCCTTGGTTTTTATAATTTATACGAGAATCCCACTTATGTGCTCATAAAAGGTGACGCGATAATAAGCTTTGCTTCGTCGGAGATTCACTTGATAGAGATGAAGGGCGGGATTGCGTTCGCGAATGATTCTTTGGCCGATATAAGGGAGATTAAGATTAACAGTGACAGAGTCATAACCGTAGAGAATCTGACGACGTATCATGACTGCGACGAAAAGGAAGCCGTGTATATCTATCTGGGAGGCTATCACAATGCTTCAAAGCAAAGGCTGTTGGAGAAAATATATGAGAGCAACAAGGATATCCGGTATCTGCATGAGGGAGACCTAGACGTATACGGATTTTTGATACTCGAAAATCTGAAAGCAAAAACACAGATCCCGTTTGAACCGTTCCTTATGGATGTTAAGACACTGGATGAATTTTATCGGACCGGCTTGTATAAACCTTTAACTGCTTGGGACAGAAAGGTGATCTCTGAAAAAATAAACGGTTCTTTATCATCCTATAAGGATGTTTTGGAGTACATGCTTCAAAACGACTGTAAGGTAGAACAGGAATCGGTAAAGGCGTTGGAATTGTGACACGGGGACGTACCTACTGTCACACGCACTGCGCGTGACAGTAGGTACGTCCCCGTGTCACAAATTACATTCCCATAACATTGTACATCATGCAAATATCCGCCATTTCCTCGCAGCTTTCCTTCATTCCGGAGGTGAACCACTCTTCGCCGATGGATCTTAGTGCTCCAAAACTGCCGATGACGAGGTAGTGCGTCTGCGTGTCGGTCGCAGACATCTGGTTTTCTATCACGAAAGGAGCTTCGGGGAAGAGTATATCAAAGAGTTTTGCCTTATAAAGGACGGAGACCAGTTTCTGATTCTCTTTTACAAAGCAAAATATGTCGTATATCCAGCGGCGCAGGTTGCCGGAATATCTGGCATTGATCAGGGAATCCGAAAGGGATGTCAGGATCTTCTCCTCGATCTCGATCACGATGTCTTCCTTGGAAGTATAATTCCTGTAAAAGGATTGTCTCGATACACCGGCCTTTTTAACCAGTTCTGTTATCGTTATGCTTTCAAAATCTTTGGTTTCCAGCAAATACAGCAATGCCGTGCAGATTGCTTCTCTGGTAAGCAGGTTTGCTTCGTTATTTGACGGATGTTTTTTATCTTTTGAATCGATTGATTTAGCCATAGAATTTCTCCTTGTGACATGGTGTGACACGGTGTGACACGGGGACGTACCTACTGTCACGCGCAATGCGTGTGACAGTAGGTACGTCCCCATGTCACAAATCGGATGTTACATTCAACTCCTCTCTGTCACACTGCGCCGCACTCCTATTGACCGTGGTAGTGTGCGGTGTTACACTTGTATCATTAAAAATGATGTTACGCTTGTAACACCATAAAGTCAAGAGACAGTTGCATTCTATACGAATGAGACAGTTGCATTCTATACAAATGATATGTAAACAGGTGAGGAGAGTGATCGCAATGGGAAATGGAATCAAACTGTTTTCTCTCGGGGTGATGATTCTTGCAATCTCATTTCTGGGTTTTGTCGTTGAGAACATATGGTTGGCAATAACAAAGGGGTACATTGATAACAGAAATATGACTCTTCCGTTCCTTTTAGGGTACGGGTTGTTTGTTGTTGCAATCTATTTTATGATCGGAACGCCACAGGAGGTTGAGATACTGGGAAAGTGGCGGATTGAAAAAGATGGAAGATGGTTTTATTATTTTATGGTGACGGTGATCGTAAGCGCAGGCGAGATCGCATTGGGAACGCTTGTTGAGCGCATCTGCGGATTCGAATACTGGAACTACGAATGGATCCCCTTCCATCTGACGAAGTACACATCGCTGCCGACGTCGCTTGGATTTTCGGCGATCATATGCCTTGTCATAGAAAATGTTTTTCCGGTTCTTATCAGAATGACCGAGCAATATGAAACAATAGTGACGCAAGTGATCTGCGCGGCGGTCTTAGGTGCCTGCACCGTGGATATGGTGGTTTCATTTTGCGCGATGTATAAGAAGAGGGGACCGAATGTGAAATGGAAAATCGAGAAAAGCACGGAGAGAGGGGCAAGAAGAGTCGAGGTGCACAGGTATAATTCCATATGAGAGGTTGAAAAAATGAAGATTGCGATTAGATATTTTTCAAGAGGAGGTAACACAAAAAAACTCGCGGAGGCGATCGGCGAGGAATTGGACGTTCCCGCTGAAACCGTGGATAAGCCGTTGGAGGAAGATACGGATATACTTTTCCTTGGCAGTGCGATCTACGCCTATGGCGTGGATGAACATGTCCGGAAATTTATATCGGATAACATCAAAAAAATAGGTGTTGTCTACAATTTCAGCACGACCGCGATCGTCAAATCCACATATTCGCATATAGAAAAACTGTTAAAATTAAGGGGGATTACGCTCGCTGAGGAGGAATATGCATGTAAAGGAGAATTCGGACCGCTTCACAAGGGAAAGCCAGGTGATAAGGAAATCAAGGCGGTAAAGACCTTTGCGAGAAAAGCTGTTGAGGCTAATTCGGTAACACTATAGAAATACCCAAATTGCAAAAGATTCGAGGATATTTAAATGAACAATTATCGTATATTTACGGATGCGACGAGCGACCTTAACGAGGATGCGATGAAGGGCTTGCCGGAAGCCGTAATCATACCGATGCCGGTTGCGGTCGGCGATACAGATTATCTTTACGGAACGGGGGGTAATCTGGATGTCAATGACTTCTACAAAATGCTTGAAGCCGGGCAATTTGCTTCCACTACGGCGATCAACCCGGATACGTACACGAAATATTTTGAACCTTGTTTAAAAGATGGTATGGATATCATCTACCTGTGTTTTTCTTCGGGAATGTCCAGTACTATACATAACGCTATGATCAGCGCGGATGAATTAAGAGATCGTTATCCCGAAAGGAGGATCACTGTTATAGACACCCTTTGCGCCGCTTTGGGTGAAGGCTTCTTTGTTCTGGAAGCAGCAAGAAAGCAAGCGGAAGGGTTAAGTTATGACGAACTTGTACAATGGTCGATTGACCACCGTCAGGAGGTATGTCACTGGTTTACGGTGGATCAGTTTGAACATTTACTTCATGGTGGCAGAGTTTCTGTCACGGAAGCTTTTGCCGGCACCATACTCAACATCAAGCCTTTGCTCCATGTAGATGAAAAAGGTATGCTCTCTGTCATGGCAAAGCCCAGAGGCAACAACAAAGCCATGAGGATGAAACTTGAAAAAATGGAGCAGGGATGGAAACCCGAGATCGGAACAAGAGTCCTGATCGGCCACGGCGATTGCCTCGAAAGAGCAGAAGAATTTAAGGAGAAGGTCGCTGCCCGTTTCCCCGATGCTGACATCAGCATCGTCGAAATCGGTCCCGTCATCGGCGCCCACACCGGTCCCGGCATGCTCGCCCTCCTCTACTGGGGCTCCAACCGCTAATGTGACCGGCGTGACACGGGGACGTACCTACTGTCACGCGTAATGCGTGTGACAGTAGGTACGTCCCCGTGTCACGCCCTGCGTCAAATTGCAAAGTTATTTATGAACAGTTCCTTAAATATTATGAATATCGGGGGATGGATGGATCGGGGGTACCGGGAACTCAAAAGTGAAAAGGGACATTATGTCCCTTTTTTGGTACATGTAGTATGATATTGTAGAATAGATGAGAAAGATTATTGTGGATGCAACGAGCGGGGAGGTATCGGAAATGGACATATTAGCAGTAGGTGCAGGAGGATTTATCGGAGCAGTGCTTCGGTATCTGATCGGGAAAATACATATTAGCGAGAATACGGTTTTTCCTATAAAGACATTCGCAATAAATGTTATAGGTTGTTTGGCAATAGGTGTAATAACCGTATTGGCTGCGAAGAATACGAATATAGACCAGAAGTGGATTCTGTTTTTGAAGGTTGGCTTATGCGGAGGTTTTACAACCTTTTCAACATTTGCATTAGAGACGACGGATCTTATTAAAGGTGGGCATATGGGAATAGCATTTTTGTATACGATATTGAGCATTATTGTTGGATGTGCCGTCATATTCGGGGTAGAATTGTTGGCGGGTAAATGAGATTGGATTTTGGGAGAAACGAATGTCAAGGAAATTTCATAAGGAGGAGAACAACAAATGTCAGACACTGACACCAGCAAATATATTTCACTAATCTTAAGGCACAAACCGTCGGTGATCGGTATCACCCTCGATGAACACGGATGGGCGGATGTACATGACCTGATCAAGGGCGTGAGCGAGAAGTACCCGATCACGATGGAAGATCTGGAGAGGATAGTAAGAGAGGACGAGAAACAGCGGTATTCCTTTAATGATGATAAAACGCTGATCAGAGCCAACCAGGGGCATTCCATTCCGGTGGATGTGGAGCTTGAGGAGGCGGAACCGCCGGAGATCCTTTTCCACGGTACGGCAACGAAATTTGAGGAGGCGATCGATCGCGAAGGATTGATCCCCAAATCCAGACTTTATGTGCATCTTTTCCCGGATTGTGAAACAGCCGAGAAGGTCGGAAAGCGTCAAGGTCAACTTGTGGTGTACCGCATTCGAAGCGGCGAAATGCATCGGGACGGATATGTGTTCTACAGATCCGTTAACGGCGTGTGGCTGATCAAGGCAGTGCCGGTACAATATATGGAAAAAATAAGTGGATGAAACCGGCGTGACATGGGGACGCGTGACATGGGGACGTACCTACTGTCACGCGTAATGCGTGTGACAGTAGGTACGTCCCCGTGTCACGCGAGTACGTCCCCGTGTCACATCACACTTGCATAGAAATGTAAAATAAGATAGAGTATTTTATATAGGATGTAGGCATTCAATGATACATCCCTTTTACCTTTGGGTATCGATGAGGCAAAATTATTGGGGAGTGTACAGATATGGAACAAGGGAAAGGTAAGTTTTCCATCGGAGCGAAACTGTATATCTTTGTGATCGTCACAGTGCTTTGTTCTACTATAGGTATTGCGACTATCTCTTACCGTGTCAATGTTGATCAGATTGACGAATTTTTTATGCGGCTGTCGAAAAGTACAGCAACGAATTTCGCGTCCTTAACGGATTCGGAATTTTTTGTGCGCCTGAAAAAAGTTGTATCCTCCGAGGAATACAGGGAGCTGCGCGACTGGGCGGAAGAGAATGACAACGAAGAAGTTATTGAGGAGTATCTGAAAAAAGAAGGACTTTGGGATGAGTATGTTGAGGAAAGGAATCTCTTGCAACGGTATCTCGACAACATGCCCAACATTCAATACTTGTATATCATTGTGTGTGGAGATGAACACGCACTCTATGACATGGTATTGATGGATGACTTCGACACCCCGATTTATGTAACCGGGAAGCTGGAACCGAGAGAACCGGAATTCTACGGAATCGATGTAACGCAGGGAGTTGAACCGACCATCTCCAATGGTGACTGGGGATGGCTCTGCTCCGGATATGCGCCTGTTTTGGATCGGGAAGGAAATATTGTCTGCCATGTGGGATGTGATGTAAGCATGGTAGAGGTTGTAAAGGAGCGAAATCTTAATCTTGTATATATGATCATCGGCGCGTTTCTTTTTACGGCGATCGTCCTGGCGATATCGGTTTACCTCGCAAACCGGATCGTGGTAAAGCCGTTAGATCAGATCACAGATGAGATGAAGAAATTCTCTCCGGGAGAAGATAAGTCATACGAAGAGTCGGGCGTGATGATGTTAGATATCAACAGTCATGATGAGATCGAGGATATCTACCATGCGATACGATCCATGCAGTTACGTATCGTGGATTACATCAAGGATATCACGACGATCCAGAGAGAAAAGAGCCGGGCGGAAAACGAGGCCAGAAATAAAGAAAAGATCATCGGACAGATCAGTAAGGATGTGTACAGGGATGCTCTGACCGAAGTGGGAAACAAGGCGGCTTTTGACCGTAAGAGTGAGGAGATTAACGAAGCGATCGCTTCCGGGGACAATGATCCCTTTGCTATCGTGATGATCGATGTCAACGGTCTAAAGATGATCAATGACAACAACGGCCACAGCGCCGGAGACCTGTTCTTAAAGGGTTGCTGCCGCATCATTTGCGATGTCTACAAGATCGGAAGAGCGTC
>CALDIE010000004.1 GCA_937901625.1 uncultured Lachnospiraceae bacterium | reverse complement strand
GATACTAAATATCCATATGTATGTCATGCTGAATTAAATGCAATATTAAATTATAGAGGAAGTAAAAAAGAAATGAATCTTTTGTATACAATCTGTGATTATTTCAGCTATCCGTTCGTCCGCTACGCTTTTATTGTGGGCGTGCTTGTTGCGCTTTGTGCTTCTTTGCTCGGCGTGCCGCTTGTTTTGCGCCGTTTTTCTTATATCGGAGACGGACTTTCTCATGTGGCTTTCGGCGCGATCGCTGTCGCATCGATCCTGAAACTGACCGATACGAGGATACTTGTTTTGCCGGTGACGATCCTGTGCGCTGTGCTGCTGCTTAGAACGGGGCAGAATACGAAGATCAAGGGAGACGCCGCAGTGGCGATGATCTCCGTCGGTGCGCTGGCGCTTGGATATCTTTTGCTAAATGTATTTTCCGTTTCTACGAATCTTAGCGGGGATGTGTGTACGACGCTGTTCGGTTCCTACTCCATCCTCACGTTGAAGACAGGGGATGTCGTCTTTTGCGCGGTTCTTTCGCTGGTTGTGGTGGTGATGTTTATCATCTTCTATAATAAACTCTTCGCCGTGACCTTTGATGAGACTTTTGCCCGGGCGACCGGAATAAAGACAAATGTATACAACCTGATGATCGCCGTGCTGATCGCAATTGTGATCGTGGCTGCAATGGATCTGGTTGGCTCGCTGCTGGTATCGGCACTCATCATCTTTCCGGCACTTTCGGCGATGAGGTTGTTTAAGAGTTTTCGCTCCGTAACGATCTGTTCGGCTGTTGTATCCGTGGCCTGCGCGTTGACAGGACTTGTGATCTCTATCTTAAACAGTACGCCTGTGGGGAGCACGATCGTAGCCGTAGATATGCTGGTGTTTTTCCTGTTTTGCCTCATCGGCAAGGTAAGCGGGAAGCAGTAATTATCCCGACCAAACTTTCCGAAAAACAAAAGTTTTACATAAAACAGGAGTGTCGATCTGACACTACCTGAGACATAAAGAAGGGTGGTACTATGGAAGATCATATCAATCATTCGGAAATCTCCGCGGAGGAGATCGAGAAGATCAAAAAAGAAGCAAAGGAAGCGGCCTTGGAGTTGATAGAGATCGCAAAGCCGGAAGAAGGTGATGTGCTTGTAGTCGGATGCTCCACCAGTGAAGTGGCCGGCCAGAGGATCGGGACTTTTTCCTCAAAGCAGCTTGGAGAGGCTTTATTTCTCGGTATCAAAGAAGCCTGTGATGAGCATAAGATCCATGTGGCGGCACAGTGCTGCGAACATTTAAACCGGGCGATCATCGTGGAAAAGAAGGTGGCAAAAGAAAGAGGTCTTACGATGGTCAATGTGGTACCGCAGTTAAAGGCCGGAGGATCCTTTGCTACGGCGGCCTACAGCCTGCTCGAGGGGGCGGTTGCTGTGGAGCATATTCAGGCGGAGTTGGGAATCGACCTGGGGGATACGTTGATCGGTATGCATCTCAGGGACGTAGCGGTGCCGGTTCGTATTACCGTTAAGAGTGTCGGCGCGGCACATGTGGTCTGCGCAAGAACCAGACTTAAATATATCGGCGGGGAACGGGCAAAGTATATGTAAGGATGCTTTCCTGTAGGCTGCCCGGGAGGGGGGACCGGCAACACGCAAAAAATGCTCCTTGTTGAGTTATATTTGAGAAAAGGGGCGTATACTGTCTTGCATGGTAAATTGAATGGAAAAGAGGATCTGACAGGATCACCCTCCGGAAAGGGATGAAAAAATGAGTTCAGTGGAAGAAGAAGAAATCCTGAACAAAGATGAAACAACCAAGAAGAAGGACAACAATGTGATGGTGAAAGTGGCTACATTTATCGTAGACCGCCGTAACCTCTTTTTTCTTTTGTTCGGAATCGCGATCATCTTCAGCGTGATCGCTGCAAGATGGGTTAAAGTAGAAAACGATCTGGCGGCCTATCTGCCGGATGACGCGGAGACCAGTATTGCCCTGGAACGTATGCAGAAAGAGTTTATCACGTACGGAACCGCGAAGATCATGGTGAGTAATATCACCTATGACAAGGCGAAGCAGATTGCGGATGAGATTGAGAGCAGGGACGATGTATCTCTTTTTAGCTTTGACAGCAGCGCAGAGCACTACAACAATTTCTCGGCTCTTTATGACGTTACCTTCATCTATGACGAAGAGGACGAGCGGGCTTTGGAGTCGTTAGCGGAGATCGAAAGCCTGATGTCCGACTACGATATCTATGTTTCCACATCCATGGGTGATGCAAGCGCGAAACAGATTGCCGAGGAAATGCAGACAGTCAGCGCAATCGTAGTGGTGATCGTTTTAACGGTGCTGATCCTTACTTCGCAAACATACGCGGAAGTACCCGTGCTGCTTTTAACCTTCGGTGCTTCGGCTCTGATTTCGACCGGTACCAACTACCTGTTGGGGACGATCTCCTTTGTATCCGATTCGGTAACCATCGTTTTGCAATTGGCACTTTCCATCGACTATGCCATCATCTTTTGTAACCGGTACAAAGAGGAACACGAGACGCTTCCGATCCGGGAAGCTAACATTGTGGCGCTTAGCAAAGCGATACCGGAGATCTCTTCGAGTTCATTGACCACGATCGGTGGTTTGATCGCCATGATGTTCATGCAGTTCGGTATAGGAAGTGATATGGCAATCTGTCTTATCAAAGCCATCTTTTTCAGCCTCCTGTCCGTGTTCCTGCTGATGCCCGGATTGATCATGCTTTTCGGCAAGGCGATGGACAATACCAGACATAAGAGTTTCATACCGAAGATCTCTTTTATAGGAAAACTTGATTACAAGACCAGGCACATCGTGCCGATCCTGTTTGTTTTTTTGATCGTGTTTGCGTACCATTTCCAGAAGGCCTGTCCGTACGTGTACGGCTACTCCAAGGTGGAAGTACCGATAAAGAACGAGGTTCAGATCGCGGACGAGATGATCACGGAAAGCTTCGGCGAAAGCAATTTTGTGGCGCTGATCGTTCCGTCGGGTGATTACGAAAAAGAAAAGAAACTCATTGCGGAACTGGAAACTCGCCCGGAGGTGGATTATGTGCAGGGACTTGCTAATACGGAAGCGATGGACGGATACACGTTGACTGACCGTCTGACCATACGAGAGTTTGCGGAGTTAACCGATCTGGACTATGAGGTGGCGGAAGTCCTTTATATGGCCTACGCGGTGGATGATGAAAATTACGCAAAGATCGTAAACGGACTTTCCTCCTACAGCGTACCCCTGATCGATATGTTCATGTTTCTGTATGACGAGGTAGAGGAAGGGTATGTGACATTGGATGACGATCTGTATGATACACTTTCCGATGCCCACGACAAGATGCTTTTAGCAAGGGATCAGCTTGAAGGCGAGAATTACAGCCGAATGCTGGTGTATCTGACGCTGCCTGAAGAAGGGGATGAGACCTTTGGGTTTTTGGATGAGATGCATGATATTGCCGGCAGGTATTACGGAGATGACGTTCTGGTGGCCGGAGAATCCACCAGCCAGTATGACTTAAAAAAGACGTTTGAGGTGGATAATCTGGTGGTCGGAGTTGTGTCCATCATGGCGGTATTGACTGTCCTGTTGTTTACATTTATGTCGGCCGGTATGCCGGTTCTGTTGATCGCGGTTATCCAGGGTGCCATCTGGACCAACTTCGCGATTCCTGCGGTCACTCATTCCAATCTGTTCTTTATGGGATATCTGATCGTCAGTTCCATACAGATGGGTGCAAATATCGACTACGCCATCGTTATCTCCGGACGTTACATGGAATTAAAGGAACGGATGCCCAAGCAGGAGGCGATCATCGAGACGCTGAACTTTGCTTTCCCGACGATCCTTACATCCGGATCCATGATGGTGCTGGCCGGATACTTCATCGGCAAACTCTCTTCGGATGCCGCCATCTGCGGTATCGGTCAGAGCCTATGCAGAGGTACCCTGATCTCCATATTCCTGGTTATGTTCGTTTTGCCGCAGATTTTATTGATCGGTGAAAAAGTGATCGATCGCACCAGCTTCAAGGTATCCGTTCCGCTTAAACTTGATCACGGTAACGGTCTGATGAGGGTGGACGGTATGGTCCGCGGTCAGATCAACGGAATGGTAGTAGGCGAGATGCATGCCGTTGTCAAGGGAGAAGTCAATGCTCTGGTTACGCTCGGTAAGATGACCAGGATGGAAAAAGATAATTTTGAAGATGGCGATCCTCTCTTGATCGAAGAAAGAGAACAGGAGGGAAACGAAAATGATGAATGATCGTCTGAACGATAAAAGAAGTGAAGTTGCTCTACTCCTTACTCTTATGATCATATGTTTGGCGATAGTGCCATACATCCCGACGCAGGCATCGGAAGGGGAAAGGATCGAGATATCGAGAGCGGAAGATCTGATCACTCTTGCGAAAGAGTGCGGCCTTGACAGCCGCTCGGAAGGGATAACGGTTGTACTGACGGAAAATATCAATCTGGCGGGAAGCGGATTTGAAAACATTCCCTATTTTAACGGTCGTTTTGAAGGAGGCGGCCATTCGATCACAGGATACACATACAGCGGTGACGGTTACGTGACGGGATTTTTCCGCTACATCGGACCGGATGCGGTGGTGGAAGATCTGACGATCAAGGGGTATATCGTTGCAAAGGGAGATCAGCAGATCACGGGCGGACTCTGTGGGATCAACGAAGGTTTGATCAAAAGCAGCGGCTTTGAAGGACATGTGGAAGGTAAGAGCGTAACCGGAGGAATCTGTGGAGTCAATGAGTCATCAGGTCGGCTGGTCGGATGTTCTAACAGCGGCAACATCCTCGGATATTATTATACGGGGGGAATTGCCGGAAAGAATTACGGCGTGATCAGCTCCTGCAAGAATTACGGTGCCATTAATGAGAGCAGGGAATGGGTGGAAACGGATGATGAGATGGGGGATAACTTCTTATCGGAATTATCCGGAGACATCACGAATGTGAGGGTTTTAAGCGGTGTGGATACCGGCGGTATCGCGGGATTAAGTGTCGGTATCATCAGCCGTTGTAATAATGAAGGAACGGTAGGATACGCTCATACAGGCTACAATGTCGGCGGAATCGCAGGAAGACAGAGCGGAAGGATCTCGTATTGCAACAATTATGGACAGGTCAACGGACGTAAGGATGTCGGCGGTATTGTCGGCCAGATGGAACCTTATCTTGAAAGCAACGAGAAGAGTTCCATCATGGATGATATCCGCACTTTACACGACCAGATCGATAATCTTTTAGATGATTTTGACCGAGGCAATGGGATGCTGTCAGATGATATGAGACGCCTCGAAAACCAGTCCGGGACAACGCTCTCTATCTGTGAGACGATGGAGGATCAGGCGGAAAACTTTGCCAACGAAAACATCGATGTTCTTAACGACGGTCTCGAGAGAGTAGATGAAGTGATCGACCGCCTGCCACAGGTCTCTGACCATGTCAATTCCATGTTGGACAGTCTCTATGATATCACGGTGGATCTGCAGAAATTAAATACCGATATTGATGTGCCGGACAGCATACCGGACGGAGAACGGCAGCAGGTAAAAAATGCGGTTGAGGAGATCAATAAGGATGCCGATGTATTAAACAACCAGGCAACGCAGATAAAGAATACTTCGGAAGAACTGGGAAAACTGGTTTCCGGAAATGATGCGGAAATCCGGATCCCGGATGAGAGTAAGAGAGAGGAAATCCTGACGCTGGCAGCAGAGCTGGCCTCGGAACTTGCGGATGCGACATCGACTGCATCGAAGGTCATCTCGAACCTTTCTACTGTGGTAAGTATATACGGAAAATACACCGAGCAGGCAGCGCGGAATATCAAAACCGACGGAGATAAGATGCTGCAGCATACGCAGACCTTGATCTCGGAGGCAAAAGCAGCGCAAAACGGATTTGATGGAATCTTAGATTATCTGCAGGATAAGGAAGCACTGCGGCTGATAGGAATCGACAGCATATGGAGCACAAACGTCGACAATCTTAGCAGTACGCTTAAATCGATGATCGATACACTCTCCGCGATCAACACGGATGCCGAAGCTTATACGCAAACGATCAACGATGATCTGCGTGAGATCAATGACCAGGTGTTAAAGATCGCGCAGCATATGCAGGATACGGCGGAACATATCGAGGAAAACGGTACGGAATATGTTTACGAGGACGTATCGGAGGAGGATATCCAAAATGCTTTGCTGGGAAAGGTAAATACCTGCGTTAACCGTGGAATCATCCGAGGAAACATCAACGTGGGCGGGATTGCGGGATCTATGTCCATCGATACGGATGATCCGGAAGAAAATGCGGCCGGAAAAGTGGAATTCTATTTTGGCGCTACTTATACAACACAGAATATCATCACGGATTGTGATAACCGCGGCTTTATCTCCGCAAAGGGAGACGGCGTTGGAGGGATCGTCGGTTATATGAAACATGGAACCGTAAACGACTGCGGGGCATACGGTTACGTGGAAAGTGATGGTGGCAACTATGTTGGCGGAGTAGCCGGAGAATCCCTGTCGATCGTTCGAAACTGCTACGTATTGTGCTCCATATCCGGCGCTGAGTATGTGGGCGGCGTGACGGGATTTGGCACAACAGTCAGCGGATGTTACTCCATGCCGATCATAGATGCCACAGACGGAAAGAACGGTATGATCGCAGGAGGTGTATCGAAGGAGGAGGAATCCAACCTTCCGCATTTGGCCTCCGTATCGGACAATTATTTTGTCGGCGAGACGGGAGAAGGAATAGACGGTATCAGCTATGCGGGCGTGGCGGAACGCATCAGTTATGCCGAAATTTTAAGACTGGATGAACTTCCGGGGGATTTCCGCCATCTGACGGTGACGTTTAAAACGGAAGATGAGATTTTGGGAGAACAGCAGCTCGACTACGGTGAGCGTTTATCGGCGTTGGTCTATCCGGATATTCCGGAAAAAGACGGATACTACGCTGTATGGCCGGAGGTACCTTCCGATCAGACACTGGAGAGCAACATGGTCCTGGAGGCGGAGTATGTCGAGATCATACGAACCCTTGAAAGTGTGGAGACTACTGAATATACCGGAGAGGAAGAGAACAAGGGACTGCTCGAAATGATCACGGGTCTCTTTTCCGGAAAAGAGGAGACGACGATCCCGGATGAGGTGGCGGAAGCCTTTATCGTAAGTGAAAAAGCCAACGGATACTTGAGTGATACCTTTGATGACGGTGCTGTTTTACATGTAACGGTTACAGATACGCCTTCGTTTTGTGAGGAGATCAATGATACGACGAAAGAAATCATCTATAAGGTGGAGTTGGTCGACAGCGGAAAGTCCGAAACGGATGTGCTTACCCTGCGTCTGTACGCACCTGTAAGCGACGAGTATGAAGTGTATGTATACGACGGGAGCAACTGGCAGCAAACGGAATACCTGGTCAGGGGTGCCTATGCGGAAGTCAGCATGAACGGCATCAGCGGAATCTACTGTATAGCGGAGGGGAAAGACGGAACGACAGTGGTGTATGCACTCGTTGTTGTTACGACGCTGGTGGTGATCGTGCTTGGAGTTATTATGGTTAATACCAAAAGGAAGAGAAAAAGCAAGAAGGCGGAAACCAAATCCGAAACAAAAACAGAGACAGAAACAAAAAAAGAGACAGAAATGGAGACAGAAGCACCTGCGCAAGATCATTCGGAGAGAGAAGACTGAGACCGACGCCGGTGCAGAGAAGGACGGATGAATCGGGACGAACGATCCGAAACGCAAATAAAAAAACCGGGGAGCCACTCGACTCTCCGGTTTTCTTTTTTCTGTTATTACTAAGTGTTGATCCTTACTCGTGGATTTCCTTATGCCATGCCTGCAGGGAGTGTACATCGCTTCTGCCGTGCTTGATGACGTGGCGGATACCGTCTGCTGCAGCAATGGCAGCGGCCATTGTTGTGATGTAAGGAACACGTGCCTTGATGGCAGCCTTACGCAGGTAGGAATCGTCGTGTACGCTTTCCTTGCCGGCAGGAGAGTTGATGATCAACTGGATCTCCCCGTTAGTGATGTGGTCAAGAATATTCGGTCTGCCTTCGTAGAGCTTGTTAACCTTTTCCGCGGGAATACCGTTCTCACGGATCAGGTCGCAGGTTGTGCCGGTAGCCATAATCTTGAATCCGGCTTCGTGCAGGCTCTTGGCAGCCTTTAACATATCAGGCTTGTCCTTGCGGTTAACGGAGATCAGTACGGTTCCCTTTAAAGGAAGGACAGAAGAAGCAGCTTCCTCAGCCTTGTAGAAGGCACCTTCCATGGAACGGGAGATGCCGAGTACCTCACCGGTGGAACGCATTTCCGGTCCGAGGATCGGGTCAACTTCCTGGAACATATTGAAGGGGAATACCGCTTCCTTTACGCCGTAGTAAGGGATTACTCTCTCGGTAGCGTTTAATGCCGCTACAGGAGATTCCCTGCCGGTCAGTTCGGAAGTGATGATCTCGGTTGCCAAAGGAACCATTCGGATGCCGCATACCTTGGATACCAGGGGCACAGTACGGGAAGCACGGGGATTTGCCTCCAGGACAAATACCTTGCCGTTTTCGATCGCATACTGCATATTCATGAGACCTACAACGTGCATCTCGACTGCGATTTTTCTTGTGTATTCCTTGATCGTTGCAACCTGTTCAGGTGTGAGGTTGAGAGAAGGCAGAATGCATGCGGAGTCACCGGAGTGGATACCTGCAAGCTCGATATGTTCCATGACAGCAGGGACATAGCAGTTTTTTCCGTCTGAAATAGCGTCCGCCTCACACTCCGTCGCATGGTGCAGGAAACGGTCGATGAGAATCGGCCTGTCAGGTGTTACGCCGACTGCCGCATTCATATAGACCCTCATCATCTCGTCATCGTGCACAACTTCCATGCCTCTTCCGCCAAGAACGAAGGAAGG
>CALDIE010000003.1 GCA_937901625.1 uncultured Lachnospiraceae bacterium | reverse complement strand
GACTGCAATCGTTGCGGAATTTACAAGCCGTCGCAAATTCGGCAAATTCTTTGAAACAATGACGCAAATTTTTTCTGTCAATGCCAAATTCTCTGAAGTCAACGGCGATGAATATCCATCAAGAGAAGCATACGAGGCAGGCATGAAAGCACAGATTTTCTGTGAAAAAGAGGATGATTGAATGAATAAAGACTTGAAAGAACTGATCCGATCGGATCTGTCCAGATATTATGATCATAAGATTAGCGCAAAGGAACGTCTCCTTTTGCCGTGGGAGGTCCGTTATCTTATCCTGTGGAGAAAAGCGGCATGGTATAAAACTCACGGTTTTCGCATACAAAAAGTCTTAAGCAGTATCCGCCTGATCCGCTTTATGCATAAAACCCGGATCACACTTCCGCCGGAAGTGGCTGCCGGTCCAGGGCTCTATATCGGGCACCTCGGCCGTGTGATCGTTCATCCGGATGTGCGTCTTGGCAAAAACATCAACCTCTCTACCGGTATCACCTTAGGGCAGATCAACACCGGACGAAAAAAAGGCGTTCCGAAGATCGGTAATGATGTATGGATCGGGACTAACGCTGTCATTGTCGGCAATATCACCATCGGCAATGATGTTATGATCGCGCCGGGAGCCTATGTAAATTTTGATGTTCCGGATCACTCCATCGTTCTGGGAAATCCGGGCGTGATCCATGATCGCTCGCCCAAAGACGGAGACGATCGCTATCCCGAAGAACTCTATGCGGCCAAGGGCTATATCAATCGCCGTTACGGAGTATAGAAGGCTGTTTTTGAGTTATTTATCCGAACACCTTACGGTAGGTTTCCCTTACCTTTTCGGCATCATATACCTCTTTACGGAGATTTTTATACTGTTCTCTTAACTGCCGGTTTCTTACGGCAGTTTCTTTATTTTCCGCCAAAACTTCCGGGAGTTCCTCAAAATCCCCTATCCCTACTCCCGGAATACGGTTTCCGTCCAGTATTTCCTTATAGGTAACGGGGATCGTATCCAAAAAGACGGCTTCCTGCAACACCCCGGATGTCTGCGTGGCATAGTTTTCCCTCGGGTACGGAAGAACGGTATAGCGGGCACTTGACAGGATCGAAAGATATTCCTCCCTTGAAAGATATTCGTTTCTTACCTCCACATTATCTCCGGACATCTCCTTAAGTCTCCTAACCCGTTCCTCATCGTAGAAACGTCCGGCGATCAATAACGGATATCCGCATTTCGTAAAGGCTTTAGCCATCTCTTCCAGCTTCTTTTCCTTACCCATGGTTCCCAGACACACGGCCAGTCTCTTTTTCCCGTCCGCATCGGTGTCAGCTTTTAAGCGGTATTGCGCGTATTTTGCCCCTTCGTAGAGATAATCCGGCACAAAGACAGACCGGGCATTTCGATATGTAAAATCCGGTCCGGTCGCCAGGATCAGCCGTATTCTTTTTTGAGCCAGTTCAAAGACTTTCTGCTTAAGCCTCCCCATCCGGCCATTGTGGTATCCGTCTATAAGATCGGAAGAGCGTCGTGTAGGGAAAGA
>CALDIE010000002.1 GCA_937901625.1 uncultured Lachnospiraceae bacterium | reverse complement strand
AGTGACTGGAGTTCAGACGTGTGCTCTTCCGATCTAAATATTTCCGCATACATCCTTGCGATCCGCTCAGGCGTATCCACCAATCCTTCTCTGGAGGTATCCTCACCGATCCCTTCCAGAAGCATCTCTACGGCTTTTTCTATCTTCTCACGATCAATCATCTCTTACTCTGCTTTCCTTTCCCTTTTCCCCTTTTTACTATATCGATCGCCTCCCCCAAAAAGGAGAGCGATCCGCATACCACAACAGTACATTTATCCCCGGCCAGCAGTTCCGCGATCTCCAGCGCTTCCTCCAGACTGTCCGCCCGGGTGACCTGTGTAAGATACTCTCTTGCACATACAGCCAGTTCCCATGATGTCAGTGCTCTGGGGTTATGCGGCGGCGTCAAAGTGATCAGATGTGCCATTAACGGCGACAATATCCCAACTATTTTATCATATTCTTTATCTTTAAGTACACCCATTACAAAAATCAAAGGTCTGTCCGCGAAATACATCTCCAAAGATTCTCTCAGACGCTTTGCTGCCTCTTCATTGTGCGCTCCGTCAAAAACATACCGGGGCTTATTTCCTATGAACTGAAACCTTCCTTCCCACCTAGTTTGCGCAAGTCCCCTCAGGATACACTCTTCTTCTATCTTTACGCCGTTTTGTTTAAGCGCGAAGACCGCCTCTAACGCAAGAGCGGCATTTTCCGGCTGACACACTCCGTGAAGTGAGACTTTATATTTCGCCCCTTTATAGGTAAAAGCCGTAAAGGTTTTGCCGTACCGTATTTTTTCCGGCACTTCCGCAAATACAAGGCTTTTTGCGCCTTTCTTTCCGGCAGCTCGCCGGATTACCGCTCTTACGTCTTCCTCCTGAATGGTTGAGACAACCCTGCAGCCATTCTTGATGATCCCGCTCTTAACATCAGCAATCTCTTCCATCGTATTTCCGAGGATTCCCGCATGATCCATCGATATCCTTGTTAAGGCCGCCACATCCGGAGCCGGTATGACATTGGTAGCATCCGTTTTTCCTCCCATCCCGACTTCCAGAACGACAAAGTCACAGGCGCGATCCGCGAAATACATAAAGGCCACAGCGCATTCCGCCTCAAAAAGAGTGGGTGTGTTTCTGTTTTCCGCCTCCATCTCCTTCGATACGTCACGGATCTTTTCCATATATCTGCGAACTGCGGTTCGTGATATCTTTTTCCCGTTTACCTGAATCTTTTCCCACGGATCGCGTAACGCCGGTGAGAAAAAACATCCCACCTTATAACCGGCTGTACGAAGGATCGTCGAAACATATTGAAGAACGGATCCTTTTCCGTTTGTCCCCGCGATATGAACATACCTGCAGGCATTCTGCGGATTTCCCGTTCGTTCCATCAGATCCTTCATGGTATCTAAGCCCAGCACGGTCCCTTTTGTTCCCAATTCATCTATATACAGTTCCAGTTCTTTTTCTGTCATCTTCCCATCTCCGGCATAAGGAAAGCAGGACTGATCCAGCCCTGCTTCCAGACTCATCCACCTGTATTACGGCCGCTTTCCCGTTCAGACCCTTCCCCGGGTTTATACATCATCCGGAATACCGTCTCCGTCGATATCTCCGGGCACACTCGCACTCAGGTTCATCGTATTGACCGTACGTCTCTTTAATCTTGCCTTTTCGGATTCCTCCAAAATAAAGTTCTTGATCTCCTTGGCATTCTTGATGTGTACGAGCATCAGGCTCGGATCGGTCTTGTCACTGCTTGCGTAGCAATCAATGGTCCCGGTTCCGAAGATCCTCTCCCAAAAGGAAGTCTTTAACTTTACATCCGTGATCTTATACATATAACAGTCATCTTCCGTCTTATTTAAGAACCCCTTGTTGATGGTGATCATATCTTCTTTTATGGTGTACACCGTAAAGGTAAAAGGCAATGCAAAAAATCCCCAACGCTTTCTCTCTCTGTATTCCATACTATTTCTCCCTTCTGCCTGCTTCAAAACCGGTCTGTCAAACCGTCCTGTTACGTCACACAATATTATACTCTATTTTTTCTTATTTGTGCATACAACTTCATAAATCACCGCACTCATTGCCGGAACAGAGACCGTCATGATCCCTTCCCTGGAGCGGATGACTTTTCCGCTCTCCTTCCCGGATCCACCGTATTTCTTCCAGGCTGTGGAAAGTACCGGTTTCCAGCTTTCTTCCTTACCTTTTTCTTTCTTTACGCTTGTTTCTTTCGTTCCGGTATTTTCCGCAATTTCATTAACCGCAGGCTCTTCTTTTTTGATACGGACGGGAAGTTCCTCAGCGTCCAGATCCTGTCCGGAAAAGTTAAAAATACCTACATAGGAAGTGCCCTTTTCATCATTCCGTCTCATAGCATAGAGAAGTTTTTCGTTCTGTTCGCAATACAGCCACTCAAACTGCCCCACCTCATATTCCGACTTGAAAAAAGCAGGTGCCTCCTTATACAATATCATCAGATCACAGTTAAGATCAAATAATCCCTTGTGGAGAGGATTGCTCAGGAGTTCAAACTCCACTTCTCTTGATTCGTTCCACTCGGTTCTCTCGCCGATCTCATTTCCCATAAACTGAAGTTTCTTTCCGGGATGCATCAGCATATAGGTATAATAGGCTCTTACCTGCGCAAATTTTTCCTCATCATTGCCGGGCATCTTTTCAAGGATCGTGCCGGCTCCTCCGACTACCTCATCATGCGACAGGGACAGGATGAAACGCTCATCATAGAAATACCACATGGAAAATGTCATCTTATGATAATCGGACACTTTCTCCTTCGGAAGATCGGACATAAACTTAAGACTGTCATACATCCAGCCCATATTCCATTTATAATCAAATCCAAGTACGCCTTCATCGATCGGCTTTGTCACACCGCCCTTCCAGGAGGAGGAATCCTCCGCAAAGAGGATCACTTCGGGGAATTTCTTTTTTAAGATCGTATTCAGGCGACGGACAAATTCCATTCCCTCACGGTTTTCGCCCTTGTTCTGATCCCCGCCAAAATAGATCAGGTTGCTGACCGCATCCATACGAAGACCGTCAAAATGAAACTCTTTTATCCAATAGTATGCAGAGGAGATCAGAAAGCTGGACACTTCGGGTCTTGCATGATCAAACATGCAGCTCCCCCACTGGCTTTCCGCTACGCCCTGACGATAATATTCGTACAAAGGCGTGGAATCAAACATCTTAAGAGCATAATCATCGATCGCAAAGTGAACCGGAACAAAATCCATGATCACGCCGATCCCGGCCAGGTGGCATTCGTTGATCAGATAACGCAAATCGTCAGCTGTACCGTAGCGGGATGTCGGAGCAAAATATCCGGTCAGCTGATAGCCCCAGGATCCGTCAAAGGGATACTCGCAGACCGGCATCATCTCAATATGCGTATATCCGCACTTCTTTACATGCTCGATCAATGGAGCGGCGATCTCGCGATAGTTGTACCACCCGTGCTCCTCATCCGGATTCTTTCTGAAGGCTCCCACATGCACCTCATATACGGAGAGCGGCCGGTCATAATCATTGTTCCTTGCCTTCATCCAGTCCGAATCACCAAAGCGAAAACTGCTCTTCTTTACGATGCGGGATGCGCTTCCGGGACGTAACTCCGTAGCAAAACCGTACGGATCGCTGTGTTCCATCCTGTATCCGTTCCATCCGTATATAACATACTTATACAGATCTCCGGCTTTAGCCCGGTCAGAATGAAAGGTATAGATACCATCCTCCTCGCGGGTCATCGCCTCCTCCTGCCAGGAGTTAAAATCTCCGAAAAGATTGACTCCGGACGCATTCGGTGCATATACCCGGAAGGTGACTCCTTTCTTTTCCGTGTGTGCTCCAAAATAGCGATACGCCTCAAATGCCTTTCCTTCTTTAAAACCTGTTAACACTTCCCTCTCATCCATCATTTTTTCCTCTTTTTCAAATATACTGTTTCATCCCCCGATTCTTCCCGAAAAATCTCCCTTGTTTCCGGCTTTTCGTATTTCTCCTATAAATCCTCTCCGTCTGTTTTGATATGTCCTGCCTCTATGTGAGGTTTTAAGAAGTTTTCTTTCGCATATTCCCACAATTCCTTCGATCCGGCTTCCGTACGTTGGTTTCGTTTTAAGATCTGCGAAATATGCACCCCGTGTTCTGTCCAGGACTTTCCGTCCGTTGCCGAGTTTAACATCATCGGCTGCAGATTATCCATCGTTCTGGCAAAGCGTGCCTCCGGCGTTTCTCCTGCCTCAAACTCCTCCCACAGTCCTTTAAGATTCTCTTCCTGATCTTTGGGCAGTATCTGATAGAGGCGCTTAGCCGCTTCTGTCTCTCTTTCCTTTTGCGTCTGCTTTCCGGATTCATCATATGCATATGTATCCCCGGCATAGATTTCCACCAGATCGTGAATCAGCAACATCGTTACCGTTTTCAGTACATCGATCTTCTCATTCGCGTATTCGGATAAAAGGATCGTCATAAGTGCCATATGCCAGGAATGCTCCGCATCGTTTTCCTTTCGGTTCGCGTCACTTAAATAGGTCTGCCTTGTGACAAACTTCTCTTTATCCGTCTCCAATATAAATTCAAATTGCTTATCCAGCCTGGATTTTCCGGATGTCTCTTCTGTCTCGCTTACGTAATCCGGATTGGCCAGATTGCAGCTATGGCACACCAGGCACGCGTTTTCCTCTACCCTTAAAAGGTCCGGATCTTTCCTCCGAAGTACGATCGCTTCCTGCCCGAATTCTTTATGACAGCAATAACATTTTCCCTCCTGCTTTTCATATAATCTGGATTTCATTGAGCGATATCTTATCACGACCGGCGCGATCTTTTTCTCCAGACGCAATAGTCGCTTTCTCTCTTCTCCCGATATGTGAAGCGGCGCTATATCGATAATGGCGTCTTCCTTCGCCCCGTTACACAAAAGATGGGTAAAAATGATATTATCGTCACTCTCAATCTGAACATAGAGCGTACGATACTCCTCCGGCGGCAAAATATTCTCTCCCCATTTATAAAGAGCCCGCGGAAAAAAATGCTCCAAGCTTTCTTCTCCGGCTTCCATCTTTTCCCCGCAGATCGCGCATTTTCTTCCACTTCTCATTTTTACTTTCAGGTTTGCATAGGAACGTGCATCATCCATCTCGATCACTTTCTTTCTTTTATAAATGTTCCCCTTAATACATTATCCTATACGATATACGTTCCCCATAAGCGGTATTTTACCATAGAAGAGCACTATATATCAATGAATATCCTCCTTAGGGGCGGCGCATCCCTCCGGCTTATGGAAAAAAGCCTCTTTCCGGATGTATATATACTACAAAAAAACCGCCCTCCAAACAGAAGGGCGATTTCCGTATCAGGTCATTTACAGATGATCTTATGTGTTTTTAGTCTGCCGCCTTTTCCTGCGCAGCCTTTTCCTGGGCAGCCTTGCCGCTCGGTTTTACCATCGTCAGGCATATCACGATCGCGATGATATACATCACAAGTGTGAAATACAGCACATTCTGGTATCCGACAGGATTGATCTTGATCACATTACCTGCCGCGTCCTTACCATGCTCAATGAATTCACCGGTATGGTTAACGATATAGGTAGCCACCTGGTTACCGGTCAGTCCCGCAAATGCCCATGCGGAAAGAGTTAAACCATGGATCGCGCTGATGCTTCCCATTCCGTAATGATCGGAAAGCAATGTCGGAACGTTGGAGAAGCCTCCGCCGTATCCTGCATTTACGATAAAGATCAATGCCAGATCAAGGGTGATCAGAAGCACATTGCCTTCACCGTTGACAATACCCTTCGTTATCATAACGAGTGCGGTTGCCAGAATAGACAGCGTAAAGATGATCTTGTAGATCGTGTTTCTGTCCTTCTGATAATCGGCCCATGCGGAGAATCCCAATCTTCCGCCTGCGTTAAAGATGGAGGAAACCGAGGAGATCAATCCTGCGGAAGCAACCAGTCCAACACACTTTACGATTGCCTTTTCCTGAGAGATCAATGCCAGACCACAGGTGATGTTGATATAGAACATCAACCAGATACCGATGTAGTTGGTGATCGGCTTGGATTTGATCACTTCCATCGTGGAAGGCTTCTTTTCATCGCTGCTGGGTTCATGCCATCCTTCCGGCTTCTTTAACAGAAGATGACCGCAGAACATCATCACAAAGTATACTGCTGCCAGGATCCAGAACATGGTATAGATACCACCCTGCATCTTTAACAGCTCCTGCATGATCGGGCTGGCGATCGCCTTTGCGGCGCCAAAACCTGCTACCGCAAGTCCGGTTGCCAATCCCTTGCTGTCCTCAAACCACAACATCAAGGTCTTAACGGGGGACAGATAACCGGTACCGAGACCGACACCCATGATAAAACCGTAACTTACATAAATACCGATCAGCGCAAGCATGTTGTGCTGATGCTGTCCGCCATAGTAGATAAAGAATCCCGTCAAAGCCATACCGACGGAGAAACAGATCGTAGCGATCAAAGAGGACTTATGAATATCCTTCTCTACAATGTTTCCCAAAAATGCCGCCGACATTCCCAAAAAGAAGATGGCAAAACTGAAGGCCCATTCTACAGCACTCTTCTCAAACCCGATGTAATCAGCAATCTCCTGGCTGAATACAGACCAACAGTAAACAGTACCGATACTGCAATGCAGTAACAGTGCCGGGATTGCGGCACGAAACCATTTATTGGTTCTCCATCCGCCGCTCTTCGTCGCTTGCTCACTCATGTTTCCTAAACCTCACTTTTTCCCTAAAATATACTACTTTTCCCGATTCGGGTTGCTTTCAACCTAACAATAATAGCATAGTTTATATTCCCAGGCAATGAAAAAGTTTTCTCCAAAAAGCAGTTTATTCCAGGAATTTTGTAAGGATTTTCCTGCTTTACGCCCTTCTCTCCGTCAAAGAGATAGTAAAACGATCCTTCTCATAGGTATCGCCCATTTTTGCGTTTCCAAACCAATCAGCCGCACCCTGACATACCGAACGGACTTCTTCCGGCAATCTAACCGGATCCTGTCCGTATGCGTATCTTGCGATCGCGCTGATGATACCCTCTTTTGTTGTTCTCGATACGGT
This sequence comes from uncultured Lachnospiraceae bacterium, assembly GCA_937901625.1. GTDB lineage: Bacteria > Bacillota > Clostridia > Lachnospirales > Lachnospiraceae > NK4A136. Next base: position 1,981 of record CALDIE010000002.1, on the reverse strand, counting down.
TCCGATCTTATAACCTTCGAACCTGATCACTGCTGTTTGCATAAACATCCCTTCTTTCTACACATTTACTGATCCCTTAGCATCTCTAAAAGATCTGTAAACAACCGCTTTCTCTTTTGGAGATGCTATATCTTACTGTTCTACCTTATGTCAACACTTTTTACAATGGTAATATTGCAAAAAAATTGTACTTTTTTAAGTACTTTTTCTTAACAGAACTTTAAAAATTTACCCTTTCCCCCAAAAAAAGAGAGCCTGCACAAACCACCTGCGGCTCCCTTCCCTTTTTTCGCCAATTCAGATCAATTTATTCTTTTCCATCCCAACAGTATGTACACAACTTGCTTCGGTCGATACCTACCGCTTCGATCATATCGTCTAAACGGTTAAAGGATAATGTCGTAAAGCCCAGCTTCTGGCGGATCTTTTCAAGCATCAGGTGATACTGATCCGCGTCGGGATTTACATAGTCATCCAAAATGGCACGGGTGACATCCTTTCCTTCCTCTTCGCTGATCACCTGACGGGCGATCAGTTCCATCTCCGAGGTCGATCTGGAGAAATTGATATACTTACAGCCGAACATGATCGGCGGACACGCGGGACGAACATGTACTTCTTTCGCTCCGCTCTTATACAAAAATTCGGTTGTTTCGCGCAGCTGCGTTCCTCGAACGATGGAATCGTCGATCAGCAGCAGTCTCCTGCCATCGATCAGCTCGTGCACCGGGATCAGTTTCATCTTTGCAATGAGGTTACGCTTCGACTGGATCGTTGGCATAAAGGATCTCGGCCAGGTCGGGGTATATTTGATGAACGGTCTCGAAAACGGTACGCCGGATTCATTGGCATATCCTACGGCATGGGCTGTTCCGGAATCCGGTACGCCCGCTACGATATCCACATCCTCCCTGGTCATCCCGTCTCTCTTAGCCATACGGCTTCCGCAATTATAACGCATCTGCTCTACGCTGATCCCCTCATAGGAAGAGGAAGGGTAGCCATAATAAACCCACAGGAATGTACAGATCCTCATATCACTTCCCGGCTTTGCCAGTGTCACCACCGACTCCGGCGTCATTACAACGATCTCTCCGGGTCCCAACTCACGATAATCCGTATATCCGAGATTCAGATATGCGAAAGACTCAAATGTAGCACAGAATCCGCTAGCGTTTCTGCCAATCACGATCGGCGTCCTGCCCAGACGGTCTCTTGCACAATAGACTCCCTGCGGCGTCAAAAGCATGATCGACATGGATCCGTCGATAACCTCTTGCGCGTAACGGATTCCTTCTATGATGTTGTCTTTTTGATTGATCAGGGAAGCCACTAACTCCGTAGCGTTGATCGAACCGCCGCTCATTTCCAGAAAGTGGCTTCCGCCGTTTTTGATGATCTCTTCCGAAAGCGCTTCCTGGTTGTTGATCTTTCCGACTGTCGTCAGAGCGTATGTTCCATGGTGGGAACGAACGATCAACGGTTGGGGTTCATAATCGGAAATACAACCGATTCCCAGGTTTCCCTCCATACCGTGAACATCCTTATCAAACTTCGTCCGAAAAGGGGCGCTCTCAATGTTATGGATCGCACGGTTGAAACCATCCTTGCCATACACCACCATTCCCGCTCTTCTGGTTCCCAGATGCGAGTGGTAATCCGTTCCGAAATACAGATCAAATACACAGTCTTCTTTCGCCGCTACTCCAAAAAATCCACCCATTCGTGTTCTCCTTTATCTATAGTTTGCTAAGTTCGCTAATGCATAATGCATACTGACCATTACACATTGATCTCAGCTTTCACTCCCAGAAGCTCCTTATTTGCCTCCAGGATCGGATTGATCACATTCTTCAGAAAAGCCTCCACCTGCTCTCTGGATCTGCCCACGTATCTGGAGGGTTCCATACATTTTTGCAGATCCTCTAACGACATATTGAAGCCGGGATCCGCAGCGATCAACTCCAGCAGATTGTTGTCC
>CALDIE010000001.1 GCA_937901625.1 uncultured Lachnospiraceae bacterium | reverse complement strand
GGCAGTCCCTTTTTAAAATCATGCGTCATCACGACCAACGCATCATATATGGACGAGTCACCGTGGGGATGATATTTACCCATGGTATCTCCGACGATACGCGCGCTCTTCCTGTACGGCCGGTCATAACGGATCCCCAATTCATGCATATCATACAGTGTACGGCGTTGTACGGGTTTTAATCCGTCTCTGACATCCGGAAGCGCTCTGGCAATGATAACACTCATGGCATAATCGATATACGATTTTTGCATTACTTCCGAGTATTCGGTTTTTAAGATCCTATCCGAGTGATCCATCCCTGTCGTCTCCTTTTTTCTTAAATATCCAACATTGCATCCTTCGCATTTTCATGTATAAAAGCTCTTCTGGGCGGAACATCCGAACCCATCAAAAGTTCCGTAGTATCGCTGGCCAGTATCGGATCCTCAATATCCACACGCTTTAAAAGCCTGCGCTCCGGATCGAGTGTCGTTTCCCATAGCTGCTGGGGATCCATTTCTCCGAGTCCTTTGTAACGCTGGAGTGTAAACGGTCCCTTATGGTTCTTCCTGTATTTAGCCAGCGCTGCGTCGTCATACAGGTATTCTTCCTGTCCCCTCGACGGGATCGCCTTATACAAAGGCGGCATGGCTATGTATACATGCCCCTCCTGTATGAGCTCGGGCATAAAGCGGTAAAACAAAGTCAACAGCAATGTGCAGATATGCGCACCGTCCACGTCGGCATCCGCCATAATGATGATCTTGTCGTAACGAAGCCTGGAAATATCAAAATCATTTCCGTATCCTTCGGAAAAACCGCAGCCAAAGGCGTTGATCATCGTCTTGATCTCCGCATTGGCCAGCACTTTGTCGATAGATGCTTTCTCAACGTTCAAAGTTTTTCCTCTGATCGGAAGGATCGCCTGAAACTCTCTGTTACGGGCGCTCTTTGCGGAGCCTCCGGCAGAATCTCCCTCTACGATAAAGATCTCGCATTTGGATGCGTCTCTGGAACCGCAATTGGCAAGTTTACCGTTTGAGTCAAAGGAAAATTTCTGTTTTGTCAAAAGGTTGGTCTTTGCCTTTTCTTCGGATTTTCGGATCTTGGCCGCCTTTTCGGCGCATCCTATCACCGCCTTTAAGATCTCAAGATTTCTGTCAAAGTAATGAACCGTCTCATCGCCGGTCACCTTGCCGACTGCCTTGGAGGCGTCCTGGTTGTCGAGCTTGGTTTTGGTCTGTCCTTCAAATCTCGGATCCGGATGTTTGATGCTGATGACCGCCGTCATGCCGTTTCGAACATCCGCGCCGGTATAGTTGGCATCTTTATCTTTTAAGGTGCCCAGCGTCCTGGCGTAACTGTTGATGACGGTGGTAAACATGGTTTTGAATCCGGTGATATGGGTGCCGCCCTCTGCGTTGTAAATATTGTTACAGAATCCCAGCACGATCTCGTGAAATTCATTGACATACTGGAAGGCCGCTTCAACTTCGATCCCGTCCTGTTCTCCCTTTAAATAGATAACATCGGTCACCGTATCCTTCCCCTTGTTCAGTTCCTTGACAAAGCCGACGATCCCCTCTTCTTCGTGGTATTCGATCTTTTCGGCTTCCTCCTGGCGAAGGTCTTTAAATACGATCGTTAACTTCGGATTCAGATAAGCGGTTTCATGCAGACGGCTCTTCACTTCTTCCGCCTTAAACCAGGTCTTTTCAAAAATGGTATCATCGGGAGTGAAATTAACCTTAGTTCCCGTCTGGTTGGTCTTGCCTTTTTCGGGTAAGAGACCGTTAACAAGTTCCGTGATCGGCTCACCGCGGCTGTACTCATCTTCGTAGACCTTACCGCCTCTCTTGACCGTTACCAGAAGATGACTGGAAAGAGCATTGACTACGGACGATCCTACGCCGTGCAGTCCACCACTGGTCTTATATGCCGAATCATCAAACTTACCGCCGGCATGCAGTGTCGTAAATACAAGACGTTCGGCACTGATACCTTTTTTATGCATCTCCACCGGGATACCCCGGCCATTATCTTCGATCGTAGCGCTCCCGTCCTTTTCAAGCGTAACCTGGATCCTGTCGCAATAACCGGCCAGATGCTCATCTACGGCATTATCCACGATCTCATAGATCAGGTGATTTAAACCCTTGGTGGTAACGCTGCCGATATACATTCCCGGTCTTCTCCGGACGGCTTCCAAGCCCTCAAGGACTGTGATATTGTCTGCCCCGTATTCAATCTGACGGGTCTTACTGTCTGCCATATAGAACCTCCAAAACCTATTCCCGTTGACATAACAACTTACAAATAACGCATTGTCTCACTATAGCATTTTTTGCTTTTTTTCGCAAGTTTACAAGGCAGAATGCCGTTTTGCATGCAGTTACAACGGTGCCGTGATCTGTCCGAAATATGAAAAAGCGCATCGGTCTGCTACAACCTCCGCGCTTTATTATAGAACATTTGTTCGGTTTGGTAAAGACCTATCTTACAAGTCTCGTTGCGGCGATCCCGAGTGCCCCCGGACCGGTATGACAGGCAATGCTTAAGGCTAAAGGCGCGATACAATACTCCGCGGCCTGTGGAAAGATCGTCTTTAACTCCTCCATAAGAGCCTGTGCTTCTTCTTCACAATTAGTATGCGCTACGCCGATGCAGACCGGCGCGTTTTCGTAAGGTGTTCCCTTCGGTGTCAGGCGATTGTCAAGATCCGCCTTAACCGCTGCGATCATTGTCGCCTTAGCCGCCGTCATCGTTCTCGCCTTACGGAAAGCATCCAGCTTTTCTCCCTGGATCTGGAGCACCGGTTTGATCTTTAACAGGGTTCCCAGTGCCGCTGCGGCAGGCGTGATGCGTCCGCCTTTTTTAAGATAATACAGTGTATCCAGTGTGATATAGATGGTAGAGTTAAATTTTTCCTCCTCCAGAATGATCCGGATCTCTTCGGCATTCTTCCCCTGTCCGGCCAGATATAAAGCATCCGTAACGGAATTGCGTTGGGTTACGGAAATACGCTGGTTATTGACCACTTGCACCTTACCGTCATAATCCTTCGCTAACATCTTTGCCGTCTGGCAGGAACACGAAAGACCGCTCGACATCGGCAGATATACGACCTGGTCGTGATCTTTCAATGCAAGATCCCATATCTCCATTAACGAAGCGGGAGAAGGCTGGGACGTGGTGATCGTCTCATCCCCCGCCAATTTTTCATAAAACTGTTTCTGACTTAAGTCAATCTCTTCAAAGTATTCAACGTCGTTGATCCGAAAAGGCATGGGAACCACCCCTATCCCCATCTGTTGCGCCTGGTCCTGCGTTATTCCACTGTTGGAATCCGTGATAACGGCAATTCGTTGGCTCATAGTATTCCTCCGATTACATACTGAATCACATTTTAAAGACAAACACCGTGAAAGTCAACATAAGTAAAGTTTACATTTTCGTCAAGATACTTTTTCAAGTGTGAAAAACTTTCCGGTGAACGCACGCTCTCTTTTTCAAAAACCTCTTTTGCCCGCATCATCACATCCGCATCGGTAAAAATATCCGCTATCTGAAAAGACAGATCCCCGGACTGCCGGTAGCCGAAAAAATCTCCGGGTCCGCGCTGTTTCAGATCCTCGTTCGCGATCTCGAAACCGTCATTGGTCTGTCTTAATATCTCCAGACGCTTCCTTGTCTTTTCGCTGCTTTTTGGATTTCCCGCCACAAAGACGCAGTAAGACTGATCCTCTCCGCGGCCGATGCGTCCCCTTAACTGATGGAGCGCCGACAACCCGAATCGTTCGGCATTCTCCACCACCATGATCGTTGCGTTGGGTACGTTGACGCCTACTTCCACAACCGTAGTAGATACAAGAATATCGATCTCTCCGGACGCGAAGGATCGCATTATGGCATCCTTTTCCTCATTCTTCATACGTCCGTGCAGGCTTTCCACACGTATATCCTCAGGGAAGGCATCCCGGAGCGACCGCGCATGATCCGTTACGTTTAATACCCCTTCCGTCTCTCCTTCCTCAACCATCGAACATATAAAATATGCCTGATGCCCGGCACGGATCTCTTTTAAGACCAGCTCATAGATCTTTCGCCGGTATTCGTTTCCTACAACCGCGTTTTTGACAGAAAGACGCTTTGCCGGAAGTTCCCTGATCGTCGATATATCAAGATCCCCGTAGAGGATAAGACCAAGCGTTCTGGGGATTGGCGTCGCGCTCATGACAAGCGCGTGCGGTACCGCTCCCTTACCGGATAAGAGCATACGCTGACGAACCCCAAAACGATGCTGCTCATCCGTAACCACCAGCGCCAGATCATAAAATTTTACATCATCCTGTATCAGGGCATGGGTTCCGATGATAAGATTAATTTCTCCGGAAGCGATCTGTTCCTTTAGCGCATCCTTTTCTTTTTTCTTAAGAGATCCGGTCAAAAGCACGGGTTTTGAAGATAATCCCAGCCTTTCCGACAGGCTCATAAACTCCCTGTAATGCTGCGCCGCAAGTACCTCGGTAGGAACCATCACCGCCGCCTGGAAGCCCTTTTCGATCACCATAAGCGCCGCGCAAAAAGCCACCATCGTTTTACCGCATCCCACATCCCCCTGCAGCAAACGATTCATGGCATAACCGCCGGAGAGATCTTTTGCGATATCACGGATCGCCTGTTTCTGTCCGCCGGTAAACTCATACGGCAGTCCTTGCGAAAGTTTTTTACACTCTGTACTTTCCTCCGCCCCATGGATCACATAAACACTCTCTTCCCTTTGGTTCTTTGTCTTTAACAGTGACATTCTCTCAAAAAAGAAAAAGAATTCATCAAAGGCCAGCCTCTTTCTGGCTGTATATACTTCCTCCATCGTTTGCGGCATATGAAGCTTTAAGATCGCTTCACCGATCCCCGGCAAACCTTCTTCTACCAAAACCTCCTCAGGAAGATATTCCTTTAAAGAGCCCGTAATACCCACAGCTTCTTTGATCGCCGAAGTCAGCATATTCTGTGTCATTCCCTGTACCAGGGGATACACCGGCAAAAGATGTCCCTGTAATTCCTCATACTGTGTTTGCGTCAGCATCTTCGGATGGCGCATGGAAACTCCCGTGCGGGTAAAAGTCACCGGACCCATCAGCAGATATTCACTGCCGGGATGAAGGGTATTTTTAAGATACGGCATATTAAAATACGTAACAGTGATCTTCCCGCTTCCGTCGGCGATCGAAAAACTCAAAACCTTCTTCGCGCCGTATCCGCCCATGCGAACGCCGCCGATCATCCGGCCTGTGATCACGCAAAACTCCTGATCCTCCACATCTCCGATCGCTTTGATCGCCGGAACACTTCCGTAATTACGCGGAAAATAATGAAGGAGATCATTAACGGTATAGATCCCGGCCTTATAAAATGCCTGTGCTTTTTTCTCTCCGATGCCCTTAATCTTTACGATAGGATCTCGTAATTCCATACTTTTCTTCCTTAGGATCTGTTCATGAATAAATCTTCACAATTGACTTGTTCAGATGCTCATCTGCTGCATCAGAAAGCCT